>JAFPJV010000001.1 GCA_017425065.1 Paludibacteraceae bacterium | reverse complement strand
GGCATCGCTAACGAGAACAAGCGCAGGCGAGTATTCCTACTGCCAATTTGCAAATAGTGATCTTTGGATCACGCTTAGTTGTGGCTACCTTACGTTCACATCCACGGTCGGAAACATCTCCGCTATCGTAATTTCCATTAAGGATAAATATACAGAGCCGAGCAACCTTTCGTCCGACTGGACGTATGATGACGAAACTCGTACCCTGACGTGGGCAGGCACGGCTTCCAACGAGGTAATCCTCTCTGGAAGTATGGATATAGTGATTTCTTCTATTGTGTTTACCGTAGTTTCCGGTTCGTCTCCTGTTGATCCGACTCCTTCGGATCCGTTCTTCATGTGGGAGGAGCGGCAAGTAAGCCATGTGAACTTGTATTGCGACTATTTGAATTCTGTCGAAACGACGCCTGTTATCAAGAATGTCATTGCATCGCTGACGAAAACAAGCAACGGTAGTTGTTATTTCATGAATAGGGGACTTATTATTAATGAAAACGGAGAACTGACCTTCCGATCCCTGGTTGGAGATATTACTGGAATAGAGATTACTTGCGATTATATAAGTGTTGCAAATAATCTTTCTGCCGGTTGGGAGTATAATAGCGTGGCTAACACCTTGACGTGGACAGGTACAGCCGCAGAGGAGGTTACTCTTTCCGGAAACATTGATATAAGCATTAGTTCTATTAAGTACTACTATTCGCCGGCAGCTGCTCCGCGTCTGGGCGAGGACATCTATGATGTAAACTACCAAAGATACGTGATCACCGGCGCACATACGGCAAAGGTCGCTTCATCCCTTGCCTATACGTATTCTATCCCTGAATACGTGGAAGACATGGGCGTGACGTATTATATCACCGAGATTGATGATTATGCGTATGCAAATCTTGAGAACGAGGGCTATGTTTATATCGGAACCAACATTGCCAAAATCGGTGCCCATGCTTTTGACGGTCATCGCCGTTTGACTTTTGCAGGTATCTATAGTACGGTATTGGATACTATTGGCGACGCAGCATTCAGAAACTGTACGCTCATGGCAGCCTTCGAATGTAATACCATGCTGCCTCCTGTATTCGGCAGCAACGTATTCTCCGGCGACAACTACCTGAATCATATCAGCGTGCATCCTTCTTATGTCAATGACTATAAGAACGCAGCCGGTTGGTCCGCATACTCCGGCAAAATCAACGCCATAGGCGCAGCCAATGCGACTGTCGGAGAGGAATTCTTCTTCCACAACCAGATGACCACCGGTTTATATGCCGTCACTTCTGTTGGATCTACTCAGGCACAGAGACAGGCAAAAGTGATTCCTTACACCGCGGAAGTAAATGCCATTTATCCTATTACTCGCGAAGGCACACTTGTCATTCCCGAAGAAGTAGGTTATTCCGGCAACGAATATCGTATCACGGGTATCGGAGCCAATGCGTTCAAGGATAGTGCACGCTTCAACATGGTATTGATGCCGCAGGCTGTGAAATCCATTGAATCAGGTGCATTCCGTAACTGTACAGGTGTGGAGAAAGTGTTCTTCTTGTGGGACGATCCGACAAGCGTAACGTGGGCGGATGGTGCTGCAGGTCAAGGCAATGACTTCCGCACGGCTGCAAGCGGCAACACCAAGATCTTTGTTCCCGAAGGCAGACTGGATGTTTATAAGGCATGGGCGCCCGCATGGGCAGACTGCATGTATGAGGGCGCAGTTCTGGATGTGGATGTCAGTGCAGCACAGGACCCGGATCACGTTGGAAGATTCTATCGCACCTTCTACGATAGCAAGACCGACTACCTGTTGCCGCCGAGTGTATGGGCATTTGCAGGCTATGTATCAGGCGACGAGTTTATGCTGACTCATGTTGCGTTCGACGGACAAATCCTGCCGAAAAACACGCCTGTTGTGCTCGAATCGGAAACGCCGACCTATCGCTTGATTCCTACGGGTAATACGGCTCCGGCTTATACCGGTCCGAATCAATTGATCGGTTCGGATGAGGACATCTTGGTAAGTTCGCTGGGTGATGATGCCGACAAAGTTTATGTACTCGCTTCGCAAGCATGGATCGGAGACAACCTCCAGATAGGTATGGGTATGTACCGCTATGTCGGATCTATGCTGGCTGCACACAAAGCATTTATGATTCTGGATATTCCTTCCGGTGGTCAGAATGCGCCCGCTCGTTTCCTCTTCAGACCTGAACGGACACCGACGAGCGTAGAAAATGTACAAAACGGCAATGCATCCTGTACAAAGATCTTGCGTGACGGACAGTTAATCATCATTAAGGATGGTAAAGAGTATAATGCACAAGGTTTAATCGTAAAATAAGAAAGTACAACTATGACAAAGCATATGTATATACAGCCATTCGTCAATGTGACGGAAATAGTGATGGTTCAAACACTTTGCGCCAGCGGCGGTGATTCGGGTAGTAAGACAGTTTCGATCATTAATCCCGACGCAACAACAGCCGTTCAGTTCTAACAGGATAGATTTTCTATCTGTTGCACATTTGGGGAGCCTTGCCATCTGAGATGGTGAGGCTCTCCTTGATAAAACCCCGTTGTCCTTGTTTTTTTTCGCATAAAAAACCATCTCCTCTTGCAGGTGTCAAAAAAAAGCAGTACCTTTGCAGCCTCAATGTTTCAGTTAGAGTCGTCATATAAGCCTACGGGGGATCAGCCGCAAGCCATCGAGCAACTGGTTCAGGGTGTTCAGGCGGGTGCACCGGCACAGGTGTTGCTCGGCGTGACCGGAAGCGGTAAGACTTTTACCGTGGCGAACGTCATTGCCCGGGTCAACCGTCCGACGCTTGTCCTGAGCCACAACAAGACGCTGGCAGCCCAACTATACTCGGAGATGAAGACCTTCTTCCCGCATAACGCCGTGGAGTACTTCGTCTCCTACTACGACTACTATCAGCCCGAGGCCTATATCCCATCCACTGACACCTATATCGACAAAGACCTCTCTATCAACGAGGAGATCGACCGTCTGCGTCTGCGTGCCACGGCGGCTCTGCTGAGCGGGCGCAACGATGTGATTGTCGTCTCGTCCGTCAGTTGTATCTACGGCATGGGCAGCCCGGTTGATTTCTCGGAGAACAGCATCAGCATCATCCGCGGACAGCAGATATCTCAGGAGCGGCTGCTCCAGCAACTCGTCTCCGCCCAGTATCTGCGCAACGACATCGACCTGCAGCGCGGCCGTTTCCGCGTCAAGGGCGACACGGTGGATGTAGCCATCGCCTATGCCGACTACCTCCTGCGCGTCGAGTTCTTCGGCAACGAGATAGATGCCATCAGCACCATCGATCCGGTCAACGGACAGACCCTCGAGGAGTTTGACCGCTACAACCTCTCGCCCGCCACTATCTTCTGCGTCTCGCCCGAACGGACGGCACGGGCTATCGACCAGATACGCACCGATCTGGCCAAACAGATTGACTTCTTCGAGTCCATCGGCGAAGACCTCTATGCCAAACGTATCGAGGAGCGCGTGAACTATGACCTGGAGATGATTCAGGAACTGGGCTACTGCACCGGCGTGGAGAACTACAGCCGCTATTTCGACGGACGCGACGAAGGAACGCCGCCCTACTGCCTGCTGGACTATTTCCCGAAGGATATGCTGCTTGTCGTGGACGAGAGCCATGTCACGGTGCCGCAGATACGCGGCATGTACGGAGGCGACAAAGCCCGCAAAGACAACCTTGTCAACTACGGTTTCCGTCTGCCTGCCGCACGCGACAACCGCCCGCTTACGTTCGACGAGTTCGTGGAGCGCACGCCGCAGACCATCTATGTCTCTGCCACGCCGGCGGAATATGAGATGGAGCGTTCGGGCGGCATCGTCGTCGAGCAACTGATTCGTCCTACGGGCTTGCTCGATCCCGAGATCGACGTGCGGCCGCAGACGCACCAGATTGACGATCTGCTGGAGGAAATCCACTTGCGTGTCGAACGCAACCAGCGCGTGCTCATCACCACGCTCACCAAGCGCATGGCGGAAGAGCTGGACGACTACTTGCGCAAGGCGGGAATACGTTCCGCCTATATCCATTCCGACATCGATACCATCGAGCGCGTCAAGATCATGGAAGAACTGCGCAAAGGTATGTTCGACGTGCTGGTCGGAGTCAATCTGCTGCGCGAGGGCTTGGACTTGCCCGAAGTGAGTCTGGTCGTTATCATGGATGCCGACAAGGAGGGTTTCCTGCGCGACACGCGTTCGATGATCCAGACTGCCGGACGTGCCGCACGCCATGTCGATGGCAAGGTTATCATGTATGCCGACCGTATCACGCGTTCGATGCAGGAGTGTATCGACCAGACAGCCTATCGCCGCCGTGCCCAGCAGGCATACAACGAGGCGCATCATATCACGCCGCAGGCCATTCAGAAGGACATCAACACCTCGGCACTCTCCGCTTTGTACAAGGATGCTGAACTCAAGAAGAAGCAACTCGAGCAGCAGATACGCGAGTCGTGGAAGACGGCCGAATGGCAGACGATGGACGTCAAGTCGCTCCGCAAAGCCATCAACGTCAAGATACGCCACATGCGCATGGCGGCGGAGAATCTCGACTTCGACACCGCCGCACGTCTGCGCGACGAGATGCTGGAAATGAAAAACCGCCTCGAAGCGATAGGCGGTTAGTCGTTGGTCATTAGTCTTTGGTCGTTGGAAGTCTCCCTTTACGGTAAGTCGATATGTTGCACGGATATCGTGCGACGCAGGAAGATGTTGGCGGACTCGCGGAAGCGTGCCGCCGATTCGGTCGTGAAGAACCGGCATGTGCCGCCGCGTGTCAGGATGCCGTTTATCTCGCCGTGGCGATGCAAGTAGTCGTCCAGGCTTGCCGCCACGATATCGCCCTGAGCCACCACGCGGATGTTCCGTCCTTTCACGGCTTCGCGGATCTTGGGCAGCAGCAGCGGATAATGCGTACAACCCAGAACAAGCGTATCTATCTTGTCGTCACGTTCCAGTAGTTGGTCGATATACTGATGCACGAAATAGTCGGCTCCGGCACTCTGGTGCTCGCCGGCTTCGATCAGCGGCACCCATAGCGGACAGGCCTGCTGCGTGACGACGAGCGACGGGTTCTGGTGCTGAAACTCAATGGGATAGCTCTCCGATTGCACGGTGCCCGGCGTGCCGAGTACGCCGATATGGCCTGTCGTGGTCATCTTGCTCACTACCTCCGCCGTCGGACGGATAACGCCCAGCACGTTGATGATCTGCCCTTCTTCACGCAACGAGGGCAAGTCCTGCTGCTGAATGGTGCGCAGCGCCTTGGCGGAAGCGGTGTTGCATGCCAGAATAACCAACGCACAACCTTGCTGAAACAGGTAACGCACGGCTTGCCACGTGTAGTTATAGATAAGTTCGTACGAGCGCGTACCGTATGGTGCGCGTGCGTTGTCGCCCAGGTAGATATAGTCGTACTCCGGCAAACGCAGACGTATCTTCTCCAGAACGGTCAGACCGCCGTAGCCGCTGTCAAACACTCCTATTCGCATAGCTTTTTTCGTTTTGCGCCGCAAAGGTACAAAAAAAAGTTGAAAGTTGAAAGTT
>JAFPJV010000124.1 GCA_017425065.1 Paludibacteraceae bacterium | reverse complement strand
ATTTTTTCAAATCCCATGAGCGATTTAGACATATAAAACAATGAGAAGTAGTTGTGTTTATCTCGTTCAATATGATAGCTAGCAGAATAACATTGCTGCTGAAAAGAGAATGCCTCAGTTAGATAATCTATATATTGGCGCACATTCAGATCGGACGATGTGCGTATTGGATGTTCTTCATCGAAGAAAGTTTCGATAAATGCCCGTAGTGGTTTGGCTCCATTGTTAGCATCTTCATTGAAGGCATATTGTGTAAATCGATACATGAAGGAGATAGGCAAGAACAGCAATACATCTGCATGACATGTCAGTACTAAATCGCGAAGCACCTGTGGATCTATCTGCTTATAGCCATACGGATCAATAAAAAGGATATTGCGCACGCGATAGTTGTGCGCGTAACGCCACATATCTCTATGTGATTGCAACCATTCTTGAGCATCAATATTGGTATATTGAACCTGACAAAGCGGTCCTTTCGGCTGTTTGGCGATATATCCTCTTATAGCATCAGTGTGTTCTGCACAAATATCGTTCAAATGCAGAGTCACTTTAGGCGCTTTCTGTTTCTCGTGAAGAATAGTGTTGATGACATCCAAAGAATGTAGTGCACTTCCTTTGTGCCCATTGGAATAAACACCTCGACCACAAAAGACATCGTAGATATGCACCTCGTCAATATTAGGCATACTAAGCAACATCCTCAAGTATTTGTTGAGAAATGTCTCATAGAAATGCACTTTAGCTATCGAGTGTGCATATTGGTAATCCTGTGCAGTCTTTGCTTTACTCATTTCCCTTGCTTCTTGTTGATGATTTGCTGTGCAATTTTGACCGCAGTCTTATTGTCAGACGCGCATACAAAGTGAAATATAGGCAAACCGCGACTATTACGCATCACCAAAGGTTCGGGCGTAACATACTTGAATATTTCCCCTAACTGGTCTCGGTATAACTGGTCGATCTCGCCGATGATGTTTTTTACTTTTCGAACTTCTTCTCTATCGGTATCAAACAAATCAGTTGCTATAACTTGCTTTTCATAGAAACGCTCCTTTATGACTTGCCGGTGAACACCAAAGAACTCCTCTAATTTATCCGGGAAGCGTAACTCTCCGTTATTCTTGATAAGCCGGTTCACGATACTTCCTGTAGGAACCAAGATCCATAAATCTATTCCTTTATCGGCAACGGCAAGAATTGAATCCCACTTCACAGACATTCCGAACGGATCAAGCAGGCAGAGCGCTTTCGCTAATTTGTTGTGCTTGGTTTCATACTTCGTTTTTCTTAGACAATCAGCCAATTTCTGCAACTCCGCATTGGCATCACCTGCACGAAAAATCTTTCTTCCGGTTGTTTCGTAGTCCGCTAATTTCATTTCGAGTCGCGTGATGTTTGCTTCGTCCTTGTCTATAAAATAATAGTAGTCGAAGCCACGCATCTCTTTTTCTATTTGCACAACTCGTTCAGCTGCACCTTGATATACATGCAGGTCATCTACAAGTGCATCCTCTCCAAAGAGAGTTACCATTTTCTGTTCTTCTTCTCCCTCTCGCTTTCTATCTCCACAACCTGCAAAACCATCGAAATAAATCAGCTCCCACTCGTTTTTATCCCGATACGCGTTCATGATCGTAAGGTACGCTTTAACGTACTTTTGGAAGCAGTCGAGTTTGTCTTCCGTCCATTGACCGCCCCAAGATTTCTGTGTGGAGTTAGAATTCGCCATTGAGGAGTTTGGTTATGTAGTAGTTAAACACTTCGTCCAGATGGTTTGGAAAGACAGCGGAAGATATGCCACGACTGATATTCTTGGCTGTGTTGGCATCAGTGCCGGGGAAGATGGCACAAGCGATGTTCTGCGGTGTGCCGCTAATTAGTTCCTTTTCTACGAAATAGCCGATGATGTTGAGAACAGTCTGCCGGAAGAATGGTTCACCCGGCTCTTTGCGGCATTGGTTGCGTTCGTCCATGAGCAGCACCCAAAGTTGCTCCATCGTGGAGCGATACTCGTCTCTTGGCGGGATAGCAGCAACACCCAAGCAACGACGCAGCAACTGACAGATTCGGTCGTTGGTGATGCGTTTGCGGTTGTTGTCGTAACCTAACATCTGCGGCTCAAAATCGATATGTTGCAGAATAGCTGTGATTGTCGCTTCCTTGCGCATCTTGCGTTGTTCTTTGGTTTCGACATCGCCGCTGACGGAAGTAGATTTCTTCTGCGGACCAAGATTCTGCGTGACGGTTACTTGCGAGCCGGGCAACGGGAAAATACCTCCATAGGAATCGCCCATGAAGACGTTGCAGTCACGCATCTCGTTGTGGTTGACAATCTTCGGTTGTTGCTCGTTTTCCATTATTGACGTGGGAAATTAGGGTTATTGACCATGCCGGGGAACACGTTGCAGCCGTGCATCTCGTTCTTATTGACAATCTGCATCGGCGTGTTGGCCATTACGGCTTTCTCTACATCTAAAATCTGCTGATATTCCTCATCAGTGCATGTACGACCAATCAGGTCTTTAAGCATGTTGATGATCTGATTGACGAACTGATATTGCTTGTGCTCCAAGATATAATTGATGATGGCTTGCAGGGTCATAGCTGCTTGTGCCTGCTTCTGACCTTCCATTAGTCGGCGCACCAGATCTTGGATGATTTCCGGCTGTTCTGCGATATATTTCACCGCATCTTCTTCGTTCTTTAACTTGCTGGAATCCAGCACAAAACATGCCTCGTTCAATAGCGTGACAGGCGGTTGCATTCCTCGATTCTGCGGTTGCTTGCGCAACTTGGTCAGATGCGTGATGAGGTCATTGAAAATACCACCTTGTTCTTGATAAAAAGACAAGGTGCGTATCGTATATTCTTCGCGACACAGTTTCTTTGCCATATTAGTTTTAATTTCGTTAAAACTATAAACAAAAAGTATGCCGAACCAAAAGCTGTGACAAATTGGCAGAAACATGGCAGTCTATTTATGCCTGACTCACTACCGGACTCAGTCCTATGCAAGCAAAAAAATCACAAAAAAATTCATATTATATTTCATTCATCTACAGTCACTTAGCGCATAAAATGCAAGAAAAATGATGGTGCAGACTCAATCATACGTTGAGTCGTTGAGTCCTCTGTAATTTTGCGGTCAGAAAAGCGAAAGCTAATCGTGCCCTTGTGGCTAAGAAACGTTCAGGAATAGGCCTGACGTTAACCGAAAAATTTATTAAAAACAAATGAAACAGAGAATCATTATTCTTCCGGTTGACCACTGGAGACGCAGTGGTACCGGTCTGGCAGAGTTCACACTCTGTGCACCTACGCGACGAGCACTTATGGACGCTCGTGAGCACCTGCGCTATTGGCCGTTTGTCAAGGAGTTCCGCGACGATGCCTACCTGCGCATCCGCGTTACCGTATTCATCGGACGCGGCTACACGCGAAAGCAATGGCAACATTACTGCCAACGCGGGATGGAACTGATGACGCTTTGCGTCAAGCAACACCAAGCGTACTTCCGGGAATGGAGTGACGAGTTGTCGCACTTCGAACCCAAGTACACACCGTCTGAGTATCTCCGTCCCGACAATCTCCTTCAACCCATGTCTAACTTTATTGATGAAATGAAATTATGAAAAAGCAAAATTACCTTTGCGTCGATATGACGACGCTGATGAAGCAGAATGATCTGCAAGTGAATAACCAAGCAAAAGGCACGCTGCGCCGCGATGAGGAAGACCACTTCACGTTCACCGAACGAGACATCCGGCAACACGAGGAACATCCCGAACTGCATTGGCGACTGCTCGATCGCACCAAACACGGACGAGTGCACATCAACTCGCGTCACGTCAAAGTGGAGTTCTACATCCACCACGATGACTACCAGAACGGTCGTGAACTGGCGGATATCCTGGCTTCCGAGATTGAGACAATGGGCGAAAGTCTGAGCGAAATGTGCCTCGCGGAGGAGGTAGAGAAATGTTGCTAATCGCGATTAGAAGGGGCGGCGTGAAGTGTAGTAGCGCCTGCCCGTTCTACACCGAGACGGGAGTAGTGAGAGGAATCAATGGTCCGCT
>JAFPJV010000123.1 GCA_017425065.1 Paludibacteraceae bacterium | reverse complement strand
GGAAGAGATTGAGTTCAGGTTCTTCTATAATAGCAGTCCCTTGTTGAGACCTATTAATTCCAAATAAGAATACTGTCCATAATGGGATAATAGATTGCATACCGCTTGAAGCTTGCTCAAAACGTATCTCTGTTTTTCCATCGCTCAAAGTGATCCTGTCATCCTCGTTCGTGAAATCAACTTTAATATTCATAAAATCAATTGATAGAACTTTGTTCTCCCCCTTGGCTGCTTCATATAAACTACCGAAACGCTTAATACTCTCTGGGATATTTGATCCAGAATTGAGGAATGAAAAGATATTATTTGTAATAACAGACATTAGGTTTCGCTCTGCAGGAATATAAACAGAAGCGTTTTCCTCATATACATCAACAAGGAATGCACGATAAGCCATATCAACTGCATATTGAGGATGCTTTGTTAAATCAGTTTTCTGGCTCTTTGATATATTTTCATATAATTCCTTTAAAGTACTTAATGCCTCTAGATATAATGGATTATTTATGTCTATATCTTTATTCTTATTTTTGTCAATAGATATTTCTTTAAATAAATTAGAAGTTTCTTTATTATTTGAAAGTTTTACTTTGTCCTGAGAAAAATAAGGATAACCTATACTCTTAACAATTTTGAATACATTTTTACCTATAACCCAATGTGCTATATCAAACTTGATTTCTATTTTTGTTGAATTGCCAAAAGGATAGTCTATACAATACTTTTTTAACAGTCTTGTATATGCTTCAAAATTCCCATCTTCTATGGTATAAAAATCCATTTCATAAGCAATACTTATGAGCTTCGCTAAAACACTTTTACCTGTTGAGGTATTACCAATTAGCACATTATACCTTTTTGTTTGTATATGTGCGTCTTTAATGGGTCCGAAATTTTTAACTATGAGTTCCATATGGCTACATTTCTCCAAATTCGCCGCAAAGTTACTGCTTTTTTTCGAGATATGCAAGAAAATTAGGAAAAATTTGCATATTAAAATCAAATATGTACTTCGAGGGCACCGACATTGCAAGCAATCCCACCTCGAAGATACTTTCGCACGAATGTGCAAATAGCACGATTTTTGCCACAAAACACCATTTATGTGAACATAATGGGCTTTTTTGTCAAAAAACTTGCATATTTGATTTTTTTGTTGTATCTTTGCAGTCGATTTGGAATGTGGAACTAAAGACCAAAAGAGAACTATGAAAGTACAATGGACGAGTTTGGTAGATGATTTGCGGGGAAGTGTGGACCTCAAGCATTATGCGCGGCATATCCCAGGAAACGGAGAATGGGCGGCGGTGTGCCATAAGCCGGAGTTGAGCAAGAAGACCAAGAAAAAGAAAGCAAGTCTGCCGCATGTGAAGGAGTTCGGAGCGCTGATTGCAACATGCAAGGAGATTCTCCATGATCCGGAGCGCAGGGCGGCATGGCAGGCGAAGTATGACGAGGCTTTGCGGAAAGCACGGAAGTACAACAAGCCTATTCAAGGGCGGCTGTGCGATTATGTGCGGCACGAGGTGAGCGTGATGATTAAGAGGGGCGAGAGCGTGGAGCGTCAATAGGGCGCGGAGAGTGGTATTTTCTCAAGGTATTCTTATAGTTTTGTTATGGTGATGTCTGGTAGAGCATATATTCGGCATATATTCGGCATATATTCAGCATATATTGAGCATATATTGGGAGCAGGAGGAAAGCAGGTGGAAAGGAGGGAAATGAAGCGGAGCTGACGCTCCTGAAAGGGGACGTGCTAAGGCTCGGGATAGAATCCCAAATCAACGGACGAAACTCGCCGGCATTCAATGCCGGGAAAATGGACGAAGAGAAGGCCGACTATAGTCGGCGACAATACGAAGAATCTAAGCCGGCATTAGATGCCGGGCTAAAAGAAGAAAGAGAAGGCCGAATGATACATAAGGAGTTCTATGTTTCTCCGAAACTCGCGCGGCGCACTTACTCCTTCAAATGTCCACTGGACATTCTTGGTGCGCCTAATTCGCTTCACGGCAAAATGGACGAAGCAAAGGCCGACTAATAGTCGGCGACAATACGAAGAATCTATGCCGGATTAAATCCGGCGGAATAAGAAGAAAGGAGGACTCCGCGCTTTCACGCGGAGCAGGAGACGAAATAAAAAGAGACATCCCCCGGCCCCTTCTTAGAAGGGGAGAAGGAAAGTACAAAGGGACAAAGTACAAAGGACAAAGTACAAAGGACAAAGGGCAAAGGAAGGCGCTGCGCAGTCGAAAGTCGTTAGTCGAAGGTCGAAAGCCAATGATTGCGGCAAACCGCTCAATGATTTAATGATGAGCCTGTGGTTCCTAATGATGTAATCTCGATAAACATACGAGATAATGTTGATAAAGTCTCGATCACTAAAATAGTCATTGGTCGTTGGACTGACGGCTGAAAGCAAAACAAAATCGCACCCCATATTTTTGAGGTGCGATTTTGTTTGTTGATCCGCCATGGATGGCGGATGAGAGGGCACGATTATTTCTCGTCTTCGACGGCTGCCTGGGCGGCGGCGAGGCGGGCGATAGGAACGCGGAACGGTGAGCAGGAAGCATAGTTCATACCCACGCGTGCGCAGAACTTAACGCTGCTCGGCTCTCCACCGTGCTCGCCGCAGATACCTGTACGTAGTCCCGGACGAACGGCACGACCTTTCTCAACAGCCATACGGATGAGCTGGCCAACACCGTTCTGGTCGAGTACCTGGAACGGATCGACTTTCAGAATCTTCTTCTCCAGGTAAGCCGGCAGGAACGAAGCGATATCGTCGCGGCTGTAACCGAAGGTCATCTGCGTGAGGTCGTTGGTACCGAACGAGAAGTACTGTGCCTCGGTAGCGATACGGTCGGCTGTCAGCGCAGCACGCGGGATCTCGATCATCGTACCGATCTCGAATTCCACCTCACTACCATACTCAGCGAACACCTCTTTGGCTACGCGCTGGATGATCTCTTTCTGCTGCTTGAGCTCATAGAGGATACCGATGAGCGGCACCATGATTTCCGGCATCGGGTTCTTGCCCTCCTTCTTCAGTTCGCAAGCGGCGGAGAGGATAGCGCGTGTCTGCATAGCGGTGATCTCCGGGAAGGTGATACCGAGACGGCATCCGCGGTGACCCAACATCGGGTTGTTCTCTGCCAGGGAGTTGACGCGGTTCTGGATCTCCTCCACGGAGATGCCCATCTCCTTTGCCATCGTCTCCTGACCAGCCAGATCATGCGGCACGAACTCGTGCAAAGGGGGATCGAGCAGACGGATATTCACCGGACAGCCGTCCATCGCCTCCAAGATGCCCTTGAAGTCGGCTTTCTGATACGGTAGCAGTTTGGCGAGTGCTTTCTCGCGTCCGGCGCTGTCCTTGGCCAGAATCATCTCGCGCATGGCGATGATCTTCTTGTCCTCGAAGAACATGTGCTCGGTACGAGTCAGACCGATACCCTTGGCACCGAACTGGCGTGCTACGCGTGCGTCGTGCGGCGTGTCGGCATTGGTGCGAACCTGCAGGTGGGTGTATTTGTCGCAGAGATCCATCAGTTCCTTGAAGTCGCCGGATAGTTCGGCAGCCTTGGTTGGGATCTCGCCGGCATAAACCTGTCCGGTGGTTCCGTTGAGCGAGATATAGTCGCCTTCTTTATAGGTAACGTCTTCGATCTTGACGGTCTTGGCCTTGTAGTCCACGAGGATAGCTCCTGCGCCGGATACGCAGCACTTACCCATACCGCGAGCCACAACGGCAGCGTGGCTGGTCATACCACCTCGAGCGGTGAGGATTCCCTCAGCAGCCGACATACCTGCGAGGTCTTCGGGGCTGGTCTCGATACGAACCATGATCACTTTATGACCATCGGCATGCCATGCCTGAGCGTCGTCGGCGTGGAAGACAATCTGTCCGCACGCTGCACCCGGCGAAGCGGGCAGACCCTGGGTGATGACCTTTGCACGCTTGAGTGCTTCTTTGTCAAAAACAGGGTGGAGCAGTTCGTCCAGTTTCTGCGGTTCGCAGCGAAGGATAGCTTCTTTTTCGGAGATAAGGCCTTCGTGCACCATATCCATGGCAATCTTTACCATAGCGGTACCGGTGCGCTTGCCGTTACGGGTCTGCAGGAACCACAGTTTGCCTTCCTGAACGGTGAACTCCATGTCCTGCATGTCGCGATAGTGGTTCTCCAGTTTCTGCTGGATCGCGTTGAGCTCGGCATACATCTCGGGCATAGCCTCTTCCATAGACGGATATTTCTGGAGACGCTCCTCTTCGGAGATGCCTGCGCGTTCTGCCCATCGTTGCGAACCGATCTTGGTGATCTGTTGCGGCGTACGGATACCGGCTACGACGTCTTCGCCCTGAGCGTTGACGAGGTACTCGCCGTTGAACAGGTTCTCGCCGTTTCCGGCGTCGCGGCTGAAGCATACACCCGTTGCCGACGTGTCGCCCATGTTGCCGAATACCATCGCCATGACGCTGACGGCTGTTCCCCATTCGTCAGGAATGCCTTCCATCTTACGGTAGAGGATAGCGCGCTCGTTCATCCAGCTGCGGAACACAGCGCAGATAGCGCCCCAGAGCTGCTCCATCGGATCGTTGGGGAAGTCCTTGCCCGTCTGCTCCTTGATTGCTTTCTTGAAGCGGGCTACGAGGTCTTTGAGTTCCTCTACGTTGAGGTCTTTGTCCAGCTTGACGCCACGAATGGCTTTCACCTCCTCGATGATTTTCTCGAACGGGTCGATGTCGGTTTTGTTCACCGGCTTCATGCCCAGCACCACGTCGCCGTACATCTGTACGAAGCGGCGATAGGAGTCATAGACGAAATGGGGGTTGTTGGTCTTGCGGCACATACCCTCGGCTACGGTGTCGTTCAGACCGAGGTTGAGGATGGTATCCATCATACCCGGCATCGAAGCACGTGCACCCGAACGAACAGAAACCAACAGCGGGTTCTGCGGGTCGCCGAACTTGCAGTTCATCAACTCCTCAGTGTGCTTTACGGCGGCATTCACCTCGTTCTGGAGCTGCTCTACGATTTTGTCTTGGCCTACCTGATAATACTCGTTGCAGACCTCGGTGGTAATAGTAAATCCGGGAGGCACAGGTACGCCTACTAAGTTCATTTCCGCACAGTTGGCACCCTTGCCGCCAAGCAACTCACGCATCTGCGCGTTACCTTCGGCCTGGCCGTTACCAAATGTGTAAACACGTTTTTTGTTTTCCATAAATTTTTGTTTGATTATTAAATAGTTATACACTGAAAAAGCTACAAAAATGCGTTCCATATTCCTATGGAATGTGCAAAGGTACTACATTTTTTTCATATATGCAAATATTTATGAAAAAATTTTCAATTTTTAATCTTTGATTCTCAATTAGTACTATTGCGAGGCAATAAGAAAAAAATATAAAAAAATACCTTTGAATGATTTATTGCTTTGCAATATGTATGCTTAGCTGCTAAATCGCCATCGTGAGCAAGCTCCCATGCCGCTTTATCATCTAAACCTACACCTCCAAGAGGGTCAATCATTCAAAGGAGATAAATACCAAAAATAATTTATAAGTTTTTACTCGCG
>JAFPJV010000122.1 GCA_017425065.1 Paludibacteraceae bacterium | reverse complement strand
CCCAGTTGTTTGCAGTTGTTGTGCCATTCATGCGGCAGAAAATATAGTGCGTGTAATCATCGCTTATTTCCGCTTTGTAAATTTTTCCTTCGCAATCATCATCATCTGTCACCTTCGTCATGTCATACCAATCATGCAAGATATTGTCATCATCAAAACAATACACCGCAAAACGTTCATTGCCTCTTACTTCCGGTTTCAGATAGACTGTCTTGGCGTGTGATTCGGCTTCGCACACCTTGAGAGCAACCACGCTCAACCGCACATTGCCGCTTTCGGCATCGCGCTTGATCGTATATGTACCTGCAGGAAGCACATCACTCTCAATACGCTGGTACGCAGAACTGCCGCCCTTCACAGACAACTCGAAGGTAGCATCGGTGCTCTCCAAGTTGATTTGCCGGTCGCCGCCTCCACTGGAAATAGCCAAGGCATAGAAGACAGCTGTCTTACCTTCCGCTATGGTGAATTTACCGAAAACACCATCCGTAGGATCGCCGGTGCGCTTGGTGACGCTATACGTCAATCCGTCAATCGTAATGTTTCCGCTTAGACTGCTGCTGGCAGATACCATGTTTTTGAACA
The DNA here is from genome assembly GCA_017425065.1 of Paludibacteraceae bacterium. Taxonomy (GTDB): domain Bacteria; phylum Bacteroidota; class Bacteroidia; order Bacteroidales; family Paludibacteraceae; genus Colicola. The sequence goes on along the minus strand of JAFPJV010000122.1, from coordinate 12,275 downwards.
AGCCGGAATTGGGTTTGCCATTAGTTGTTGCATCGGCAGCATTAAAGAACCAGAAATGCATGTTGCAATCTCCTCCCGGCGTACTTGCCGGTGCCCAAGCAGCATACAAGGTCGTATTGGATGCTATGGTCCAACTGTTAACGCTACTACCGTTTTTGTCATAATACTGCGTGCCGGCACCATTCTTTTGGGTGAAATAACCAAGGAACGTATTGCCTGATTTACTTGGAATGATGACGGTCGGCATCGCATCGTCGAATGTGACGGTCACGCTTCCTGTTCCGCCCGAACCTCCGTCTTTATCTAATGTGACGGTATAAGTTTTCGGTTGCCAGATAGCGTATAGTCGAAGGTCCTCCGTCAGCGTTACGCTGCTTCCTGCCGCATAGTCAGTGCCATTGCCACTTGCGCTGGAATTCCATTTTTGGAATTGGTATCCTGTCGGCGCAGTAAAGCCATTCGATTTGATTGTAAAGAACTTGCCTGTCTCATCCTCCATTGTGCCCGAACCGCCGTTTTCGTCGTAAGATAGGGTAATAGGAGCGATGACACCGTCGCAGAGTTTCAAGCACAGGAAAGGCACCGAACTGCTACCACTTGAAGTCAGCTTATACGATCCAGCCGGCATGTTGGTAAAGGTGAAAGGAGAGGCTGAAGAACTGCTGGTGGATGAGAGTTGAGTCTCGGAATAAATCGTTCCGTTTTTCAAAGTAAGAGTTCGTTGTGTATCTCCATTTGAGTTCGCCAAACCGTACAACGTACCTATCTTGCCCTCTGGAACAGAAAATGATATAGTAAAGGTTGAATTACTGCCTCGTTTGGTAACAGAGTATGTCGTACCATCAATCGTGATACTTCCGGTACAATTGTTACTACCTGTCTTGAATCCAGTAAACGTGCTTGTACTATTCGTTATTCCGGACGGCACATCATTTGCATAAGCATAAGCGAATATCTTGTCACAACCGCCCTCATCGCCACCGCTTTCTCCACCTCCGGTTTCCGTAAACTGGGCATAAAATGTTATAGTGGAGGTAATCTGGGTTGAAGATGTTATTTTTGTTCCTCCGGTAGGTTCTGTGAACCAGCCGTCGAATGTGCAACCGCTTTTCGTTGCCACCGGCAGCGTTCCGATAGCGTTGCCTGATTCAACGGATGAAGAAATCGTTTCGCATGTTCCGCCATTGGTGGTGGCATCCCATAGAACGGTAAAGGTCGGATTCGTTGCACCGCCGTCGCAGGAACTGGACACTTCGCCACCAACCGTCACCGTCAGCGTAGCGCCGGCACCGCAAGTGGCGTTTGTCACTGCCGTCTTGGCTTCCCCGCGATCCGAGGCGGTATAAGTATATGACGGAGCGGAAACAGAGCCTTTATCGGCAGGCAGATTTCCGCTACAATTGACAAACTTGCAGGCATTCGTGCCGCCGTAGGATTTAAATATTTTATCTTTCGTATTGGCCTTCCCCTCAAACGTACATCCGTCGAAATAAGCTTTGACATTCTCCGGCCCAACATAACACTTGGCAACCGAGCTATTCCAGTAGCAATTGAGGAAATGCAGTTCTGCGTTGCGGCAACGTACCATTCGTTCTACACAGCCCTCGTCCCACCAGCAATATGCCCATGTGAAATTATACGTTCCGTCAGACGGTTTGTCAGACGAGGAAGCACCCAGCAAATTGGTAAAGCGGTGGTCGTCCGAACCGCCTGATCCGCCCGGTTTTGGAGCTTTCAGATAGCGGAAGCGACACCAACTGACGGTCACGTTGTCGGTATTATGCTTGTTGTCGAAGTTGCCGTCACATCCGTCCTGGAAGTCGCAGTGATCCACCCATGCTTTGGTGACGTTTTCAAAACATAGCAGGTCGTTACCGTCGCAGTCGTATGCGCCGGGACCGACAAAGGTGAGGTTGCGGATGATAAGGTTGTCGAAACGCTTCACAAACAATATTCCCGAGGTCGATTCGTCTTGCTTAAGACTTGTTAGTGTCACACCAGGAAGTCCCAGTAGCGTGACATTCGAACCGTCTTGAACGGTCAGCATCGACGTGAACGTCAGGTTTGCCGTGATAATAATCACCTTGTCATGCCCCTTGTTAAGCGCTGCTTTCAGACCGTCCACCGAATTGACCAACACCGGAGTTGCATTACCTCCGCCTGTCGCATTTTTTCCATAACCGAAAGCCGATGAGGAACAATAGGTAACAGCCGCAGATGCGGAAACGTTCACTCCAAATAATACAACAAAAAGAAAACTGAGAAAGTTGATGTGTTTCATGTTATTATGTTTTTCTACTATACAAATCAATTCGGGCGCAAAATTACTACTTTTTTTTCACATATATGTGTAAAAATTGACACATTTCGCACAATTTTTACCATTTTCCCCTGTTTTTGACGCAAATGCTTGCATATTCAATTTTTTTGTAGTAATTTTGCGCCCAGAATTTAATTTGGAATAATGTGCTCCATACGTTAGCAGCCATATTACTCAATCTGTCGCTACTGACAGCCGATGCCGACATTGCCAAGGGAATGGTATCCGTAGAAGTACGCAATATGACCCGCAATCGCGAGATAGAGGCGTATCAACCTGCCAAACCCGCCACACCGGCTTCGCTGACCAAGTTGCTGACGACCGGCGCTGCGCTCAACGTCCTCGGTCCGGATTTCCGGTTCGAGACGACGCTTGCCTACACAGGTCTGATAGTAGATAGCACGCTCTGGGGCGACCTCATCATCATCGGCGATGTGGATCCGACGCTCGGAAACCTCAAAAACAATGAATCCTTTCTCGACGAATGGATCGCCCAGCTGCACGAATTGGGTATCTACCATATCCAAGGCAGCATTGTGGCCGACATGAGCAAGTTGAGCGACGAGGGATACAACCCCAATTGGCTGGATGAAGACGTGGGCAACTACTACGCACCCGGCATATTCGGCATCAACTACCTGAGCAACACGCTGCGTATCTATCTGCGTTCGTTTGCGGAAGGAGAACCGGCCATCGTACTTTTTACCGAGCCACAGAATGTGCCGGTAGAGATCGAATGCAACGTACGCGGGTCGAAAGTCAAACGCGACTACTCGTACGTCTATGGCAAACCGCTTGTCTATGCACGCTCCATGCGGGGCGAGATACCGGAAAACCGTGACTCGTTCTGCGTGAAAGGCGACTTGCCGAATCCCGGTTTGCAGTTGGCACAAGACCTTGACTCGGCCATTGTCGCTGCCGGCGGAAGGGTGAACGGGCAGGCAGGTTATACCTTTGCTCCCGCTGCCGAACCAGAAGAGATGACTGCCATTTGTGTGCATCTCTCTCCGGCTTTGCGTGACATCATACGCGACACCAATTTCGAAAGCAACAACCTGTATGCCGAAGCTATCGCCCGCTATTTAGGCGCTACGGTTCATCGTCAGTCCACCAGCCGTCAAGCGGCAGAATACGTGTTCCAATATTGGAAAGAACAGAATATGCCGATGGCTCATTGCGCACTCTACGACGGTTGCGGTCTGGCTCCCAACAACAAACTGACAGCGCGGATGATTGTCCGTCTGCTGGAGAAGATGTACTACGGCAAGTACCGCAAAGACTGGTATGGCAGCCTGCCTGTCAGCGGCGAGTCGGGCACACTGAAACATTTCCTTGCAGGCACCAGTCTGGCTGGGCGTGTACACGCCAAAAGCGGCACACTGACCGGCGCCAAGAGTTATGCAGGCTATATCCGCCGGCCGAACGGCGACATTTGGACGTTTGCCATCATAATAAGTGACACCCAAGTGCCGAACCACAAGCTACAAACGGTCATTGAACAATACTTGCTATCCTTATGTTCCTGACAGAATGTGACAGTACGAATACGAGGCTAAAACAGTTAATAGCCGAGAGTCAAGAGTCAAGAGTCGAAAGCTATTTGTACACCGACTATCAGACGGCAGGACGCGGACAGACCGGCAACGGCTGGGAGAGCGAACGGGGCAAGAATCTGCTGTGCTCGATACTAGTCGAAAGTCAAAAGTCGAAAGTCGAAAGCCTATTTAACCTGAATGCTGCCGTGAGCGTTGCCGTGTATCGAGTAATTCAGTCTATACTCTGTCAGCAAAGCGGTCTATCAGCAAAGCGGTCTATCAGCAAAGCGGTCTCTATTAAGTGGCCGAACGACATCTACTGGCGGGATAAGAAAGTAGCGGGCATATTGATTGAAAATGCCATTGTAGGGAGTGAAATGAAGTATTCCATTGCAGGAATAGGGCTGAATGTAAACCAAACGGAATTCCGGTCAGACGCACCAAACCCTATTTCATTGAAACAGATTACCGGACGCGAATACGATATCCACGCGCTGATGGAGCGGCTGTACAAAGAGGTACAAAAAGCGCTCGATGAGGATGTTTGGGCGGAATATAAAGCCAAGTTATACCGCAAAGAAGGCTATTGGCCGTTCGTGGAAAGAGAGGTGGATAGTACTCCTACCATGAATGCCAAACACGAAGCCGAAGGGCAATTCCTCGCACGCATAGAGGATGTGCTGCCCACCGGCGAAATCGTGCTCAAAGACCAACAAGGAACACAGCGAGTATATCATTTTAAGCAGATACGATACATTTTATAAATTTGCAATCATAAATTATAAACCATAAATATGCAATCTATCATTATTACCGGCGGAGCCGGATTTATTGGCAGCCATGTAGTGCGCCTGTTTGTAAACAAGTATCCGGATTACCGCATTATCAATGTGGACAAATTGACCTACGCGGGTAACTTGGCAAACCTCAAGGACATTGAGAACCGCCCGAACTATCGCTTTGTACGTGCGGATATCTGTGATTTCGAAACGATCTACCGACTGATGCAGGAAGAGCATGTGACCGGCGTCATCCATTTGGCCGCCGAGAGCCATGTGGACCGTTCGATCAAAGACCCGTTCACCTTTGCGCAAACCAATGTCATGGGTACACTTTCGATGCTTCAGGCCGCCAAACTCTATTGGGAGCAGTTGCCGGAGAAGTACGAGGGCAAACGCTTCTATCATATCTCGACCGACGAGGTGTATGGCGCATTGGAGATGACCAATCCCGAGGGCATCGAGCCGCCGTTTACCACCAAGGCTTCGTCCAGTGAGCATCACTTGGCGTACGGACGCGATTTCTTCTACGAGAGCACAAAGTACAACCCCCATTCGCCATATTCGGCCAGCAAGGCCTCGAGCGACCATTTCGTACGCGCCTTCCACGATACATTCGGTATGCCGACCATCGTCACCAACTGCTCCAACAACTATGGTCCGTATCAGTTCCCCGAAAAACTGATACCGCTCTTTATCAATAACATACGTCATCGCAAGCCGCTGCCTGTCTATGGCAAGGGCGAGAATGTGCGCGACTGGTTATTTGTGGAAGACCATGCACGTGCTATCGACCTGATTTTCCACCGCGGAACGATCGCCGAGACCTACAACATCGGCGGCTTCAACGAATGGAAAAACATCGATATCATCCGTACGGTCATCAAGACCGTTGACCGTCTGCTCGGCCGTCCCGAGGGGGCAGACCTGGACTTGATTACCTTCGTCACCGACCGTGCCGGACACGATATGCGTTACGCTATCGACAGCACCAAGTTGCAACGCGAACTTGGCTGGGAGCCGAGTCTGCAATTCGAAGAAGGCATAGAGAAAACCGTCCGTTGGTATCTGGACAATCAGGAGTGGCTCGACAACATCACTTCGGGTGACTACGAGAAATACTACGACGAGATGTACAAGAACCGTTAATCGGTGGTACGCATACTGAATTCGCAGCCGCAGTACTGCTGGTTGTAGAAATCATACTGGCGCAAGAGCTCGTTGCGACGTTGTTGCAATCCGCCTTTGCGCCAATTTTGTGCCCAGAACTGTGTATCCGGCACTTGCGCTGCAGCCCATTGTCCGGCAGCATCTATCTGCTCCAGACTCTTCCATCGCGACGAAGCCAGCGTCGTGGCAAACCAATGGATACCCTGCTCCTGAGCCATGCGTGCCGTTGCCAACAAGCGATGCCGGAAGCAGACAGCACAACGTCCGCCCCGTTCAGGCTCGTTTTCCAGTCCGCAAACCGCTTCACGCCATGCCGGATGGTTGTAGTCGCCGTCGATCCATCGGATACCCAGACTTCCGGCATGCCGCTGGCTTTCCTGTTTGCGCGTCTCGTATTCCTCCTGCGGATAGATATTCGGATTGAAGTAATAGATTACCGGCGTTATCCCATGCGCCACGAGCCATTCCACGATGGCCGAACTGCACGGCGCGCAACAGGCGTGCAGCAGCACCGTGTCCAATCCTTCGGGTATGATGATGGCCGATTGTTTCATGATTCTTACGGAATAGCTATTGTTGCCTGCAAAGGAAAATGGTCGGAATAGCGAACGGTATCTGTCGTACACGTTAGCGGTTTCAATTCCGGTGAGCAAAGGATATAATCTATCCGGAACGGGAAAGTCCAACTGCTTCCTGCCAAGTTAAGCGACATACGGAAAGTGGTGCCCCAGCGCAGCCACGAGGTGCTCAGGAAAGCGTCCGTCAGTCCTTCGGCTATGATGCGATAGGACTGCGAAAGCGGTGTGTCGTTGAAGTCGCCAACGACCAGCACAGGATATGGCGAACGGTCTATCTCCTCGCGCACGGCTTGTGCCTGCTCTGTGCGTCCTTTGCCTTTGCCCCATAGCGCAGGAAGCATGTGGTAGAGACGGCGGAGGCTGCCCATCGTCGTGGAGTCGCGCAGCGAATCGGCTATGAAGCGGTACGACTCCAGGTGGTTGCAGAACAGACGCACCGTATCCCGGTCCATGGCGATGTCGCAACGGCAGGTGCTGTTCGAACGCGAGGCATATTCCACGTTCTCGCGGTCGAGAATGGGAAATTTGGAGAAGACGGCATTGCCGAACTGACGCCGGTTGTTATGCACCGAGAAGGCGAAGTAGCAGTAAGGATATGCCTGCATCGCCTCACGCAGTTCGCCCAATGTCAGGTATTGGTTATCTTGATAGACCTCCACCTCCTGCAGGCAGACGATATCGGCATTCGTACGCAGGATATATTGCAGCACCTGGTTCGAATCGGGCTTCATGAAGCCGCCCATCCGTTGCGTGTTGTAGGTCAGGACGGATACCTGTCTGATTGAATCGGCCACCGGTTCCGGCGAAGCGTGCGAGACGGTATAACGTCCTATCCATCCTATACAGAACAGAACGGCTATCAGCAGAAGCCATAGAACGATATGTCGAACGCGATGTCTGGCCATTTATTTCGGGTCGAGCGTGATAAGCGGTATCAGCATCTCTTCCAGCGATATACCGCCATGCTGGAACGTATTGCGGTAGTATTGCGCATAGTAGTTGAAGTTGTTCGGATAGCCGAAGAAGTCGTTGCCGGTGCAGAAGATATAACTGCTGCTCACGTTCGGACTCGGCAGTCCGACGCGTTTGGGGTCAGCAATGGTGAACACGTTCTTCGACTGACAATTGAGTGCCTTGCCCACTTTATAGCGCAAATTGGTGTTCGTATTCTTGTCGCCGACGATCAGCACAGGATTCTGCACACGCACCGTGCCGTGGTCGGTGGTAATGACAATGCGGTAGCCTAATTCGGCGATACGACGCAGCATGAAGTAGGTGGGCGAATGGCGGAACCAACTGCGCGTCAGGCTCAGGTAAGCGGCTTCATCATTGGCCAACTCGCGCATCATCTTGCTCTCTGTGCGTGAGTGAGAAAGCATGTCGATAAAGTTGAGAACCACGACGTTGAGCGGTGTCTGCAATCCCTTGAACTGACGCGTTATCTTCTCGCAGAACTCGCTCTCGTTCACCTTGAAATAACTGAATTTATCATTGCGGCGGAAACGTTGCAACTGGGTTTCTATCAAGTCGCGTTCGCAAAGGTTCTTGCCCTCTTCGTCCTCTTCTTCCACCCAGAACTGCGGATACATCTGCTGTATCTGCAGCGGCATCAGGCCGGAGAAGATAGCATTGCGGGCATACTGTGTAGCTGTCGGCAAGATAGAGCAGTAGAGTTGTTCGTCTGTCACGGTCAGAAAATCCGACAAGAGCGGCTGGATGGTTTTCCATTGGTCGTAGCGGAAGTTGTCAATAACGACCAGGAATACTTTCTCGCCGCGGTCGAGCATCGGAAACAGTACGCGCTTGAACACGTCGGGCGACATCATCGGACGTTCGCCCTGTGTGAACCAGTCCTCATAGTTGCGTTGCACGAACTTGGCAAAGGCGGCATTGGCTTGCTGGCGTTGCATGTCGAGCATCTCGCGCATCGACGAATCGATATGTTGCAGTTCGAGTTCCCAGCGCGTTAATGTCCGTTCTACGGCCTGCCATTCCTCTATTGTCCGTGCCGTGTCGATGAGGTAAGCGATGTCGCCGAATTCCTCCCGGTATGACTTGTTGGTATGTTCGCTCAGAATGTCGCGTCGGTGGATATGTTTTTTCAGGCACATCAGTATCTGGCTCGGATTGACCGGCTTGATCAAGTAGTCGGCAATCTTCTCGCCGATAGCCTGTTCCATGATGCGCTCTTCCTCGCTTTTTGTGATCATCACAACGGGAATCTCGGGGTGCAACCGCTTGATTTCCTGCAGTGCCTCCAAGCCGCTCAAGCCCGGCATGTTCTCATCCAGAAAGACGATGTCGGGGCGTTCTTTGTGGCAAAGGTCAATAGCATCCTGACCGTTGGTGGCGGTCAGTACGTTGTAGTTTTTCTGTTGGAGATAGATAATGTAGGGTTTCAACAGATCTATCTCGTCGTCAGCCCAGAGTATTTGGTTCATAGTTCCTCCATTTGTTTATCAGGTTAGTCATATCCTGAGGCCACTCGCTATCGAAAAGCATTCGTTCTCCCGTGCGCGGGTGCGTGAATCCTATTGTCTTTGCGTGCAGGACCTGACGCGGGCACAGGGCAAAGCAGTTGCGTATATACTGTGCATACTTCTGCGTGCGGAGTCCTTTCAGTATCTCGCATCCGCCGTATTTCTCGTCGGAGAAGAGCGGATGTCCGATATGACGCATGTGAACACGTATCTGATGGGTTCGTCCGGTCTCCAACCGGCATTCCACAAGTGTCACATACGGGAAACGCTCCAGTACGCGCCAATGTGTCACGGCCTCCTTGGCATTCGGGTTTTCCTCCGTGTCCCACACGCGGTAGATAGTGCGGTCTCTGTTGTCACGAGCAAGTGCACCAAAAATCGTGCCAGACTCTTCCTGAAAAGTGCCCCATACAAGCGCATTGTATGTCCGATCTATCGTATGTTCGAAGAATTGCCAGCCCAAATTGGTCTTTGCTTCGGGCGTTTTGGCAATTAGTAGCAAGCCGCTCGTGTCTTTGTCAATCCGGTGAACAAGACCGATTGAGGGGTCGTTGATATCAATCGTCTGATGGCCGAAATAATACGCCAGCGCATTGAGCAGTGTATGCTCGTAATTGCCGTGTCCGGGATGCACTACCATGCCGGCCGGCTTGTTGATTATCAGCACGTCTTCGTCCTCATAGACGATGTTGAGCGGAATCGGTTCGGGCAGAATAGTGGTGTCGTGCGGCTCATGGTCAAGCAGAACTTGCACGATGTCCAGCGGCTTCACTTTATAACTGCTGCTGACCGGTTTGCCGTTCACCCACACATGCCCGCCGTCAGCTGCTTGCTGAATGCGGGTGCGCGAGGTGTCCGACATATGTTCTGCCAAGTATTTGTCAATGCGCACTTGTGCCTGGCCTTTATCGACCTCGCAACGCCAACGCTCGAATACTTCGTCAGAACCACTCATCGTCTATCGTGTCTTGGTGCATTGTGTTTTGATTTTGCAGCACTTCTTCGCTGGACGAGTAAACGCTTTGCGACTCATAGAACTCCTGAAGTTTCTGGTTCAGGTGGCGCGTGAGCATGATCATCACCTCATCGCCGTCAATGGCGTCGGATCCCTTCAGGGGCGACTGTGAGTAAACGACAAACTTGCCGATATTGTCATCTGTAGGCTGTTCGTCGAAGTCGTAAGCACCTAACAGCAGTTCGGCTCCTTCCAGAATGGCCCTGGCTTCCTCCAGCGTTTTGCCGCGCAAATCAGGCACCTGCACGGGATGCGTACCTCCGCGCGTACCCGAACCTACTATCAGTACGACGCTACTGCCTTCTTCGATGCGTTCGCCCGGCGAGAGCTTGCGCCCGTTGAGCGTCACGCCTATTACCAGGTCGCGGTGCTCAAAAGGTTGATATACCATATTTGATACGCGCAGACCCATTGCTTCAAATGTGGCAGTCGCCTGACGGTAACTGAGCATCTGAACGTCCGGAATGGCGATGCGTCGCTTGCACTTGGCATTCATCACCACGTACAGATAGCGGTGACGTTTCGCACGGCTGGTGGCTGTCGGCGTCTGCTCGATAACGATACCGCGAGGCACCTTGGTGGTATAGACGGAATCGACGACTTTTATTTCCAATCCGACAGACTCTGCCAGCGTCTCCGCCTCCTCGATCATCATACCTTTCACGTTGGGAACCTCCACCTCCACACCATGATCCGTATAGAGATAGAGCCAGCCGTGCAGCAGGAACAACAAAAGTACTATAGCCAACACGGCCATAAATACGTTTGTAAGCACAAAAAGTGCTTTAGATTTCGTTTGAAATGCCTTAAATTCCATAATTCTTAAAAAAAATCGTGCAAAATTACATTTTTTTTTGGATATATGCAAAAAATGTTGTAATTTTGCAGCCGATTTCCGTGAAAACGATGGAAATCTAATGTTAATATTAACTTTTAAGGATAAAAAAATTATGAAGAAAGTTCTTTTCCTTGCTGTTGTTGCTATGTGTGCAATGGCTTGTGGTAAGTGCGGTGACAAGTGTGACAAACAAGACACCGTTAAGGTGGACACTCCTGTTGTTGAGCAGGTTGTTGACACTCCCGCAGTTGCTGCTGTTGACACCGTTGTTGCTGACTAATTTTGCAAAACGGACGTTAATAACAACGTGGATTGAGGCTGTTCAAGGAACAAGCCTCTTTTTTTTACCCAAAATCTTCAAATTTTCGAATCTTCGAATCTTCAAATGAAATAAGGTACGCGCACACGCGCGTACCTTATTCTTTTTTCGCCTCAATCTTCAGGCTTAGAGCTTCGGACCGGCAGCAACGAGTGCCTTGCCGGCTTCGTTCGACGTATATTTGTCGAAGTTCTTGATGAAGCGACCTGCCAGGTCTTTTGCCTTGGTTTCCCACTCCTTGGCATCTGCGTATGTGTCACGCGGATCCAGGATCTTCGGATCTACGCCAGGCAGTGCGGTCGGAACTTCAAAGTCAAAGAACGGAATCTTCTTGGTCGGAGCCGAGAGGATGTCGCCACCGAGGATAGCATCGATGATGCCGCGGGTGTCGCGGATCGAGATACGTTTGCCGGTGCCGTTCCAGCCGGTGTTCACCAGATAAGCCTTCGCGCCGCTCTTCTCCATCTTCTTAACCAGCTCCTCTGCATATTTCGTCGGATGCAACTCCAGGAATGCCTGGCCGAAGCAAGCCGAGAAAGTAGGAGTCGGCTCAGTGATACCACGCTCGGTGCCGGCTAACTTAGCCGTGAAACCGCTCAGGAAGTAATATTTCGTCTGCTCCGGAGTCAGGATCGATACAGGAGGCAGCACGCCAAAGGCGTCAGCACTCAGGAAGATCACGTTCTTGGCTGCCGGACCGGCACTGATCGGGCGAACGATCTTCTCAATATGGTCGATAGGATACGATACGCGGGTGTTCTCTGTTACACTCTTGTCGGCAAAGTCGATCTTGCCGTCCTCAGCAACGGTAACGTTCTCCAGCAATGCATTGCGACGGATAGCGGCGTAGATGTCAGGCTCGCTCTCTTTGTCCAGGTTGATCACCTTGGCATAGCAACCGCCCTCGAAGTTGAAGACACCCTGATCGTCCCAGCCGTGCTCGTCGTCACCAATTAAGAGACGCTTAGGATCGGTACTCAACGTGGTCTTGCCTGTTCCGGACAGACCGAAGAAGATAGCGGTGTTCTTGCCTTCCATGTCGGTGTTGGCGGAGCAGTGCATCGAAGCAATGCCCTTCAGCGGCAGGTAATAGTTCATCATCGAGAACATACCTTTCTTCATCTCACCGCCATACCACGTGTTCAGGATAACCTGCTCACGGCTCGTCGTGTTGAAAGCCACGCAAGTCTCGCTGTTCAGACCCAGCTCTTTGAAGTTCTCTACCTTAGCGAGGGAAGCGT
>JAFPJV010000121.1 GCA_017425065.1 Paludibacteraceae bacterium | reverse complement strand
TGCTCGCAATAATCGACAGAGCGCAGCGGCGGAGAACTCTCTCGAGAGTTTGAGGACGGGGTACAAAAAAAAGGTGCTATTCGCACCTTTTTGTGTCCCCCGAGAGGCTCGAACTCTCGACCCACTGATTAAGAGTCAGTTGCTCTACCAACTGAGCTAGGGAGACGCTTTTTTCTCAAAAGCGGGTGCAAAGGTACTGCTTTTTTTTGATATGAGCAAATATTTCGGCATTTTTTTTCGAAAAAACAATCTTTTTTTTGCATATATGGAATTTTTGTTGTAACTTTGCGCACATATTGACAATAAATGGATGTCATTTATATTAAAAAACAATTAAAAAATGTAACACTATGAAGAAACATTTCATGATGGTAGCCGCCTTTGCTGTGGCTATGGTGTTGGGATTCAGTTCCTGTACAGAGAAAAATACGCCGAGCGGCGGAGGCGGCGGTGGTAAAGAGAAAGCCGAGGACATGGGTGACCCGTCCAAGGGAGTTATTACGGCCGATCAGAGCAAGGCGCGTATTGCGAATATTGCCAAGACACTCATCGGCAAGTTCAATACCGCTGATCAGAAGGAAGCCATTGAGTTGGCTGACGGTATCTACGAGAAGTACAAAGAGTACAGTTTCGATGATTTCGAGGGCATGTACTGGCATCGTTATGATGATTTGTTTGCCCTGCCGAAGTACGCCAAACACGTGCTTCGCGGCGATATCAGCCCGACGGGTATCCACGAGTATTTCTTTAACTTCGAGGGCGAGAGTGCCATCTGGGAGGCTAACGACAAAACGCATACCTGGGAGTATATGGGAAAACCTTCGGACAACAGCGTGATTTTCCGTTGCAAGGACAAGAACGGCGTCCTTACCGAGGCCAAACTGTGGGGTGAAGGCGAGACGCATTACCTCGAGTACATGTGGGAAGACTGTCATTGGGAGTATGGCACTGTGCCTGCCGGTGCAACTGTACATCCTTTGGATATATATGCCTATGGCATGATTAACGGCGTCTCGACTTATATCAATTACAAGGACGGCGTGTGGTTCTACTACGATGAGCAGGGACTGGAGGTCATTATTGACAGACAGCCCGACTGGGAGATATATGCTTGGTGTGACGATGAGATGACCCACCATTATGATATGGACAACGGTTTCTTGTTCGACTATGATTATAACCAAGAGTACAAGATTGTTGACGGAACTCGTATCGCCAAGGGCGAACTGCCTGCCAAGGTTCAGTTCACGCTCACGCAGGGCAACAATGAGTTGATTCATGTTACGCTGGATCAGGATTTGCTGAAGAACGACCATGCCGATATCCATGTGGATGCACGCGTAGTGAACCTGCAATGGCTTGTGGATCTGAATATTAAGTCCCACAGCGGTTTTGCAGGAGTTGAATTCCTGTGTGGCAAGGAGAGCATTATGAAGATGATTGCCAACCTGCCTTCCTATGAGCTGATTGACAAAGACGACCAGCAGTCCTTCGAGGAGTGGATGGATCTGTATATGGATCGTTACGAAGAGTTGCTCCGTCAGGTCGGAGATGCCGACATAATGCTTGATTTCAACGGATTGTTGCAGTTCAAAGCCGGTTTCAAAAACGTAGGTTCTATGTATAGCGAACTGGCTCGGCTTACTGACGAATCGAAGGAAGCGGCGCAGCGTGGCTGTGACATCATCAATGATGGTCTGGAGAACGGCATCTATTACGGCAGCGAATTCAAGCAGGCTGAGATGCGTCTGCAGGTGGCTTCGAGAGAAGAGGAAGAGTGGTACTATGACGATGACGGCCAGCAGCATGTACGTACCTACGTCGAGTTTTATCCGGAGCCCGTGCTCTTCTTCCCGCAGGATGAGACAACCTATAGCTTCGAGCAATACTTCGACCGCAAGCCGTTTACCGATCTGACGAAGACCATCGAGGATCTGGCGAACGCTTACCTCAAGCTCTCCAAGGCGCTGTTCGACTATGCCGGAGGAGAGGTAGAAATCTAAATGCCTAAGAGTCTGATAGTCATACTATTATTTTGCAGCAGTCTGTCCCTTTTCGGGCAGACTGTTGCTGATAGCAGCGGTACTGTCAGACGCGAATTGGACGAGATCGAGGTCGTTCAGCAGCGTTCGGTCTCCTTCGTCGAGCAGACGCCGGAACGCTTGGTCGTCAATATGAGCGACGTCCAGAGCATGCCAAAGTTTCTGGGCACCTCCGATCCCGTGCGATATATTGAGAGCCTGCCTAGTGTGCAGACCAACAACGAGAGTTCGGCGGGCATTCATATCCAAGGTTGCGACGACTACCAGTCGCTCGTCTCAATCAATAATGTGCCCGTCTATTATCCGAACCATTTGATGGGACTCTATTCCACGTTTATCGCACCACATTTCCGGTCTATGACGCTGGAAACGACAGCCCATAACGGATTGATGGACAACCGGATAGGCGGCTGGGTGGACTTCCGTACGCCGCCTTTCGTGCCGCGGCGGTTCGGCTTTGAGGGAAATATAGGTATTGTCAATTCCGACCTGACGTTCGATATCCCGATCGGCACGAAACACGCTTTGTGGATCTCCGCTCGCTCGTCGTATATCAACTGGCTCTACGGCAAGTTCCTGAAAGTCAGCGACTATTCGATCCGCTACCATTTCATGGATTTCAACCTCACCTATCTCGGTCTACTGACCGACCGCGACAAACTCTCTGTCACGGGCTTCTACAATCGCGACAACCTGCGTGTCTTTAACGACGCGTCGGTCAGTCTTCGTTTCCCGTGGCAGAACATCGTGGGGGCGGCGAGTTGGGAACATACGCTCGACAAAGGCAAATGGCAGACCACAGCCTACTATTCTTCCTTTGACAACGCCTTGGACGCCTCGCTGGATTCCGCCAGGGTCCTTACGAGCGAGCGCTTTGCTTCGGCGGGCTTGAAGAACCGTTTCGACTATCGCGTCCGCGACAACATGACGGTCGCAGCGTCGCTGGATTATACGCATTATATCAACCTCCCGCTGGATTATTCGCTTCGCGGAATTGCTACGTTCGACACCGATGGCGAGAAGTATGCCACGGAGCATGCCGACGAGTTGTCCCTTGGTGCCAATTGGCGGCACGAGGTATGTCCGTGGTTTGTGTATGACGCCGGTCTGCACCTGAGCGGCTATCTGCATGACGGACAGCTCTTTGGAGGCATCGATCCGCGTGTCACGTTCCGTTTCATACCGCATCCGGATCATGTGATTGCCCTTCATTACGGACGTTACCACCAGTATTTCCACAAGTCCGGCCTGACGGGCGGAGGACTGCCTACCGATTTCTTCTTCCAGGCTTCCGACAAGTTTCGTCCCGAAGAGGCGCATGCCCTCAGCCTGAAATATATCGCTTCGTTCCTCCAGAACCGCTATCTCCTCTCGGCGGAGGTGTATTTCAAGCAGATATATAATATCGCCGAATCCACGGGAAGCATCCTTCAGGTGCTCAACAAACGCTTTACCTACGACGACTATATTGTTACCGGCAACGGTCGCAACTATGGTCTGAACCTTATGTTCCAGCGCACGCGCGGCATCGTCACCGGCTACGTCAGTTATTCGTTGGGCTGGGCGCGACGCAGCCTGCCAGGGTTGGAGGGTTTTACCGACTATCGCTATGCCGCTTCTTCCGAACGGCGCCACGACCTGAAGATAGTCCTCAATTCCCGTTTTGCCAAGCGATGGAACGTGAGTGCTATGTTTGTGCTGGCGACCGGACTGCCTTATACCAAGGCGGAGGAAGCCTATGTGCTCAACGGACAGCTTATCTGCCGCTATTCGGGCTACAACGGCGCCCACATGCCGCTTTATCACAGGCTCGACCTCAGTTGCTCCTGCGATATTATCAAGACGCCCGAACACGAACTCGGCATCAACCTCTCGCTCTATAACACCTACGCGCACAAGAACGCCCAGTTTGTGCTGTACGACACGTCGTTGAAGCCCTCTTACGGCACGACGCTTTCCACCATTATTCCGTCCATTAGTATCTACGGCAAGTTCTGATGAAACGACTCATCTACATATTGTCTCTCGCTTTTGTGTTCGCCGCCTGCCAGAACGAGGCGCCTCTGCCGCCGACGCTTATCATGGAGGGCTGGATTGATGCGGACGGCTTTCCCGTCATAATGATTCATCAGACTTATGTCCTGGATGCCGCGCCGGATACGGCAAGAAGTATTGAGGAAATCGCTGAGGAACTGCTGATCCCGTTCGGCAAAGTGACCGTTTCTGATGGCACGGATCAGGTCGTTCTTACCGGACGTATTGACACGGCTTATCTGCCGCCATATATCTATACCTCGGTCTATATGACCGGCGAGTCGGGCAAGACTTATACCGTCACTGCCCAGTACAAGGACTTCTACGCCTCGGCTACTACTACAATCCCGCCCGTGGCAAGTCTCGACTCGCTGCGAATCCGCCAAAACGGTTCGCTCGAAGTGGATGTACGGGCATTTATGTCGGGAGTCGGAACCGACGGCGAAGCGTATTATGCCTTGTTTGCACGCCGTATTGATACCAAGCAGTTCCGTCTATGTCCCTTGTGCGTCTTTTCTTACGAAGATGCAAGGGACGGCAATTTGGAGATGAAGGTCTATAATCCTGTTGCCGACACGACAAATATAATGGGTCGCAACCATTATTTCCAAAACGACACGACGCTTTCTGTCCGCGACCGTACCTACCAGTTGAAAGTGGCACGGATTGACAAGGCGTCTTATCGTTTCTGGAAGGCGTACAACGAACAGGTTCTGACGAGCGGTGTCTTCTTTGTGCCCGTCTATAAGAACATCCCAAGCAACGTAGAGGGCGGATATGGCAACATCTCCGGCATGGGCAGCTCGTTCTACTATTTCAACCTCTCCCGCGACACCACCTATCGCTACTAACATTCCCCTCTTCTCCCCCTCTGAGAGGGGGCTGAGGGATGTCGTTTTCCGGCTCCGGAGCCACTCCGGTCTCCCCTTTTGAGTCAGTCACCAAAAATTTTCAAATCTTCAAATTCACCGAGACTGGAGTAGGTGATTAGTAGGTGATAAGTAGGTGATAAGTAGGTGATAAATAGATTATAAGTAGCCTATAAGTAGCTTATTAGTAGATTATAAGTAGGTTGTTAAGCTAACCAAATCCCGAGCAAGTCCGAAACGCACCGAATAATGTCCATAGGACATCGTGCATTTCAGTCGCATTTTTGCGGCCGGATTTTGAATTTGACGGCTGAATATCGGCATTTGTGCCACTTTTCCGGCATTATCTGGGTGTCTTTGAGGCATAAAATAAGTCATTTTCCATTTTCCATTCACAATCCCCATTTGTCCCTATATGCCAAATAGAGCCTTTCTCTTCCCATTATGTTGTATCGACCATATATGGGCGATTTTAAGTTTCGTTTCTTGCTGCCTGATGTTATCCGGCTGCTATGTTTTTCCTGTTGTCTTCGTCTTTTAGACGGATCTCATTCTCCGCCCTTTTTGTCTTTTCGTTTTGGCGGAATGCATCCGCGAAAAAAAAATCCACCAAAAATCACTTCAAATCTTCCATACGGCGTCAGCCGATCGTTCGAAGCTTTGCCGAGATTAGAAATTTTCAAATTTTCGAATCTTCAAATCTTCGAATTTTCAAATCTTCGAATCTTCGAATTCTCCGAGACTGGAGTAGGTGATTAGTAGGTGATAAGTAGGTTATTAGTAGGTGATAAATAGATTATAAGTAGCCTATAAGTAGATTATTAGTAGATTATAAGTAGGTTATTAAGCCAACCAAAACCCGAGCAAGTCCGAATCGCACCGTTCCGTATGACTACCGTTGGACGATTTTCTCTCCCGTTTCGCCTTGCGGCGGTGTTCTTTTTTTCTGCTCCGAAACACGCCGTTTTTCGGCTCTTTCTCGCCTCGCGTGTACCCGAATACGCAAAAAATATATAAAAAATGATAAAAAAATACACAAAACACTTGCGTATATCAAAAAAATGTTGTAATTTTGCAGCCGATTTAGGTAACAATTATTGGAATGAACGTAATAATCCGTAATAATTAACTTTTAATCACGTACTATGGACAAACGCAATTTGTCGTTCGGACAACTCTTTAACCTCAGTTTTGGTTTCTTCGGAGTACAAATCGCTTACGCTCTTCAGAGCGCCAACATCTCCCGTATTTTTGCAACACTCGGTGCCGACCCGCACAGCCTCAGTTTCTTCTGGATCCTGCCGCCGTTGATGGGTATGATCGTGCAGCCGCTTGTGGGTAAGTATAGTGACAAGACCTGGACGCGCATCGGCCGCCGCAAACCCTATCTGCTGGTGGGCGCACTCATCGCGGTAGCGGTGATGATTCTGTTGCCCAATGCGGGTAATTTCTCCTTCGCCCAGGCGGCTTTCCTCGGACTGAATGCGGCGATGTGGTTCGGACTGTTCAGCCTCATGTTCCTCGATACCTCTATCAATATCGCCATGCAGCCGTTCAAGATGATGGTCGGCGACATGGTCAACGAGGAGCAGAAAGGTACGGCTTATGCTATCCAATCGGCACTGTGCAACGCAGGTTCTGTAGTGGGCTACCTGCTCCCGATCTTCTTCACTTGGATCGGTATTGCTAATACCGCCGACCCGGGCGTCATCCCGGATGACGTGAAGTGGTCGTTCTATGTCGGAGCTGCTATTCTGATTCTTTGTTCGCTTTATACTTTTGCTACCGTCAAGGAACTCAATCCGCAGGAATATGCTGAGTTCCACGGCATTAAAGAAGCCAAAAAGGGCGAGCAGAAGAAGGATCCCGGCTTTATCCAGTTGCTCAAGGAGGCGCCTTCCGCTTTCTGGACAGTGGGTCTCGTGCAGTTCTTCTGCTGGGCAGCATTTATGTATATGTGGACGTATTCCAACGGTGCGATAGCTATCAACTGCTTCGGCTGGGCTGGTGTCAATGCAGCGGACGCAGCCTTCCAGAATGCAGGCGGATGGGTTGGTGTTGTCTTCTGTGTGCAGGCGGTCGGATCGCTCCTCTGGGCGGCACTCCTGCCTAAACTGGAGCATTGGACGGGCAATAGAGGTGCTTATGCCATCTCGCTCATCGTGGGTGCAATCGGCTTCATGTCCATCTGGTTCGTGACCAACCAGTATGTCCTCTTTGTCAGTTATGCACTTATCGGCGCTGCCTGGGCGGCTATGCTCGCATTGCCGTTTACCATCGTCACCAATGCCATTAAGGGTGGTAACATGGGATACTATCTCGGCCTGTTCAACTGCACCATCTGCGTGCCGCAGATCGTGGCTGCGTTGTGCGGCGGTCTGCTGCTTAAGTACGCTTGCTCGAACGTTCAGGCCGGTATGCTTGTCGTAGCCGGAGTGCTCCTGCTGCTCGGCGCCGCAAGCGTATTCCTTATTAAGGAAAAAGAAAACTAAATCAACAACAATACTAACTTTAATTTGTCATGATGATGAAAAACAAAACACTTTCTCTCTGTCTGACGGCTTTGATGTTGGTCTTTGCCACCGCATTGAAGGCGCAGATATCGGGTACCGTGTTGGAGGATGCTACCGGTGAACCTGTCATCGGTGCCGCCGTGCTCCAAGTGGGTACTACCAACGGAACAGTGACCGACTTTGACGGAAACTTCTCGCTCAAAGTACCGGAAGGAGCACAGCTCCAGATCTCGTACATGGGATTCGAGTCGCAAACCGTCAAGGCGCACAACGGAATGGTTGTCAAGCTCGTTGAGACGCAGCACCAGCTCCAGGAAGTTGTGGCTATCGGTTATGGTTCCCAGAAAAAGAAAGAGGTAACCGGTTCGGTTGCTTCCGTTAAGGCCGAGGACTTCAACGCCGGTGCCAAGGCAAACCCCGTAGGACTCCTTCAGGGTAAGGTGGCCGGTCTGAATATCAGCCGTACAACGTCCGATCCGACCTCCACTGGCTACAACATCCAGATCCGTGGTTTCTCCACGTTGAGTGGATCGGCTGCCAAGCCGCTTTACATCGTGGACGGTATTCCTACCGACAATATCGACAACGTTGCGCCGGAGGATATCGCTGCCATGGACGTCCTCAAGGACGGTTCCGCTGCCGCCATCTACGGTACACGCGGTAACAACGGTGTCATCCTTATTACCACCAAGCGCGGATCCAACGACGGTGGAGATGCTACCAAGCTGAATATGGAGTACAGCGGTTATGTGACTGTTTCTGCTCCGCGTACCAACACCGGCTTTGCTTCTGTGGACGAGTTCCGCAACCTCGAGACGATCTCCGGTGGCAAGGTAAAACCTGTTCTCTATGTCGGACCGAATGGCGAGACCTACAACACCAACTGGATGTCGGCTGCCATGAAACCCGCTGCTGTTATTACCAACCACAACATCGCTATCTCCGGCGTAGCCAAGAACTTCAGCTATCGTGGTTCGGTTAACTACAAATACGCCGAGGGTCTGGCTCGTAACACCGACCGTAATGAGATTATCGCCAAGTTTGCTGCCGACCAGAAGGCGCTGAACGGATGGCTCAAACTGCAATACGACTTCTCGTATATGCACTACAAGAACAACTACGACTGTGGTGACTTCAAGCAGGCTGCAACGCTCAACCCGACGTATCCTGTCTACGACAAGAGCAATGCCTCCGGCTACTTCGAGCCGAACGGTTCCGGCCAGGCGAACCCGATCGAGGCAACCGACCTCAAGACCTCCAACGCATGGGGTAACTACTTCCGCGGCTCGCTCAAGGCTACTGTGGATGTCAAGGCTGCTCCCGGTCTGAAATTCAATGTCTTGGCTGCTCTCGAGGAAGGTGACAACCAGAGTGCTTGGTACAACTCGCAGCGTTACCACGACAAAGAGTCGGCAGGTATGGCGCACCGCGAGAGCCACAACTCGTTCAAGCAGATCTACGAGGCTACCGCCGACTATGTGGGTTCCTGGGATGGTCACAACCTCTCCGCTATCCTCGGTTTCTCGTATCAGCACGAGCTCTACGACGGTATTTCCGATATTACCAACTCCGGTTTCCCCACCGACAACTATATGTATTATTCGCTCGGTGACGGTCTGACCGACAAGTCCAAACTGACGGTTGGTACCTATCGCAACAGCAACACGCTCGCTTCCGCTTTCGCGCGCGTGAACTATAATTATTTGGAGCGTTACCTTATCTCGGCTTCTATCCGTGCTGAGGGTTCCAGCCGTTTCGGTGACAACCACAAGTGGGGATGGTTCCCCGCAGTCAGCGCCGGTTGGCGTATCTCGGGTGAGTCGTTCATGCGCGACCAGGATTGGTGTAACGACCTCAAGCTGCGTGTCGGTTTCGGTATCACGGGTAACAACGCCGGTGGCAACCTGCTTTCCAAGCAGCTCCTCTCCAAGGGCGGTACGTTCTGGTACAACGGCGCTTGGATCTCTACTTACGGCGTAGCTCGTAACGCGAACCCCGACCTGCGTTGGGAGAAGAAGTACGAGTACAACGTTGGTATCGACTTCATGTTCCTCCAGAACCGTCTCGGTGGTTCGATCGACCTCTACTATCGTGACACCAAAGACCTCCTCTGGGATTACGACGTGCCGACTCCTCCGTTCTTGTTCGGAACCATGACGGCTAACTGCGGTGAGATCGTATCAAAGGGTATTGAAGTAGCCCTCACCGGTGTGCCTGTCAAGACCAAAAACTGGGAGTGGACTTCGACTTGGACCATGGCGTTCAACGACAACAAGATCAAGAAACTCTCCGGTGAAGTAACCTGGGAAGGCAAGACCTACGAATTGACCTATAGTGAGAAACTCGGTGGTAGCGTAGGTGAGAACGGTCTGATGGGTGTGAATACCCAGAAGATTGTGGAAGGTGAGTCCATCGGTACGTTCTATGGTTACCATTGCATCGGTATTACCGAGAAGGGCAACCTCGCATATGAAAAAGACGAGAATGGCAAGAACAAACTCCAGAAGATCGGTAACGCACAGCCGCTGATGACCTTCGGTTGGAACAATACCATCAAGTGGAAAGATCTTGATATCTCGCTCTTCTTCCGTGGCGTTGTCGGCAACGACGTGCTGAACGTGAAGCGTTGGGCTTACGGACCGCAGAAGTCCCAGGGTCTGAACGTATTCATGAAGGACGTTGAGGGCTTGGCTAACGGTACAGCTCCTTATCGTCAGGGTGTCTTCTCCGACTATTATCTCGAGGACGGTTCCTATATCAAACTCGACAACATCACCGTCGGCTACACTTGGCATTTCACGCCGAAGGAGAACAAGTTCAACGTGCAGTCGCTCCGTCTGTATGCAACGGCTGAGAACGTGTTTACCATCACCAAGTACTCGGGTATCGATCCTGAAGTCAACACCATGGATGTGTACAATGCAGGTATCGACAACTCCGGCTTCTATCCTTCCGTATCTAACGTAATGGTCGGACTGAACTTCATATTTTAATGTAGAACCAATAGTATAGATTTATACAATTATGAAAAAGTTATGGATTTTAGCATTTGCAGCCGTTGCCGTTCTGTTCTCCGGCTGTAAGGGAATGCTTGATGAAGAAGTCTATGGACAGCCTACGCCGGAAGAGTTGTTGGACAACGAGGAAAACGTCGCTATGGTTGTCGGTCAGGCTTATTCCGAAGTAAAATGGCTCCACGACCACTGGGGATACTGGGGAATCAATACCATCTCGTCTGACGAGTGTGTCAACCCTGTCCGTAACCCGGGTTCTGACTGGAATGACGACGGCTACTGGAAAGGATTCAACAACCATTCCTGGACGGCAAACGATATGTCGTTCGAGTTCGTTTGGCAGTACTCCAATGCAGGTGCCGTGCTCTGTAACAAGATCCTGAGCCAGCTCAACGGTATCAAGGACGCCATGAATCCCGAGCTCTACGCTCGCTTCACGGGTGAACTGAAAGTGCTCCGTTGCTACTACTATTATACCTTGTTCGACGCTTTCGGACGTATCCCGTATCAGGAGGACTATTCCGCTGACCGCGTGCCGCAGTCCGATACATGGGTAGTATGGAACAAACTGGTGACAACGCTCGAAGCCGAGGCGCCGAATCTGCCTGTCATCACCGACGACAACCGCGCTATCAACTACGGACGTTGCTCGCAAGGTATGGCTTATACGCTTCTGGCACGCCTCTACCTGAACGCACCCTCGTTCGGCGTTACGCCGTCTAACTGCGGTATCGCCGATATCAAGGCGGAAAATGATTTCTATCAGAAGGCACTCGACGCTTGTAAGAAAGTGATTGACAGCAAATCCTATATCATAGAGGACGACTTCTTCGCTAACTTCAAGATCAACAACGAGATGTCGCGCGAGAACATCTTTGTTATTGTGGAGGACGGTAACGCTTCGTTCGACTATCGCGACGTAGCAGGCAAGCTTTCTAACAAACTGCGTATCACCATGCTGACGCTCAACTATACCCACCAGAAATGTTGGGGTCTCAAGGAAAAACCGTGGAACGGCTTCTGCGCTCCCAAGGACTTCCTCGAGCGCTATGAGTATGGTGTGGATCTGCGCGGACCGTGCGACTCGACCAAGGGTACACACGCTTGCGACGGTTGGGGATGGTTCCTTGGCCCGGTTTACAAAGACGAGATCAGCATGGACACCCTCGTCATGGACGACAAGGGCAACCTCCGTGCTTGTATGCGTTCTGTCGTTACTTCGCTCGACAACGCTACCCACAACGACGGTGCCCGTCTGCTCAAATACGAGGTGGCTAAGAACGGTGTCAACAAGTACTGCGACAACGACTTCGTCCTCTTCCGCTATGCCGATGTGCTCTACATGGCGTACGAGGCGGCTTATCGTCTCGGCGACAGCTATGCAGCCACATTGCTGGCAGACGCCGACTTCCAGAAGATCCGTACGCGTGCAGGTGTGCCGGCTTACTCTTCGCTCGATCTGGACGAACTGCTCGACGAGCGCGGACGTGAGTTCGCTTGGGAAATGGTACGCCGTCGCGACCTGATCCGCTTCAACAAGTATTCGAAAGGTTCGTGGGACTTCAAGCCCGTGGCTGCTGACAACCACTGGGATTGGTTCCCTATCCCGCGTAAGATGATCGAGACTTCGGGCGGACTCTGGACACAGAACCCGGGCTACGAAACGGATATGTAATCTTT
Organism: Paludibacteraceae bacterium; assembly: GCA_017425065.1. Lineage (GTDB taxonomy): Bacteria > Bacteroidota > Bacteroidia > Bacteroidales > Paludibacteraceae > Colicola. The sequence continues at coordinate 25,587 of JAFPJV010000121.1, read as the reverse complement.
GCAAATAATATCACATAGAGGTGACATTATAACTTTATTAACTAACCAAATTATTTTTTAAATTATCAAACTTTATGAAATTTAACAAATTGTTTTTCGCTGCTGTTGCTTTTGCAACTCTGGCAATGGTAAGTTGTAAGAAGGATGAGCCGACTCCGGTTATCCCGACTCCTGAAGATGAGGAAGTAGCTCCCGAAATGCCGCAAATCGCTGCTCCGGCTGCTGGTAAGACCACTATCGCTATCTACGCAGAGGTTTGTCCGCGTGGCGCTTATCTCGTTGGTAGCTTCCAGGGCTACAACCCCAGTGATGACTCTTTCTCTTTCGAGAAGGTTGAGGGTACCGAGCATTGGTATGCCGTAACGATTGATTACGCTGCTGACCTGCAGGCTAAAGCTATTGCACGTCCGTCTGATACGGATGTTGCTCTCGCTTGGGATTATCAGTGGGGTAAAAACCACGACCCGAATGACGCTAACTGCGAAGTTGAGGAAGGTAAGGACAACACCGTTATTCTCGGTGGTACCGGTGACTGGGTATTCGAGAACGGTGGTCAACCGAAGATCTCGGCCGTTGCTGACGGTGGCGTTGTTTACATCTGGGTTAAGAAATGGGCTGCAAGCCCGGTTATCGAGGCTAAAAAACTCGAGACCTGCTGGTGCAAGAGTAACCTCAATGGTAAGGACTGGGCTTGGTATGAGATGACTCCTAAGGGCGACGGTCTGTTTGAACTGGCTGCTCGCTGGGGCGGTAGCGGTCTCAACATCAACTCGGAGGGTAAGGATGATGGTGCCGCTTGGTATCAGGATCCTGAAAAAGTTGGTGACGTTGAGGCTGGTGACAGCGTGCTGATCTCTTTCCAATCGGAGAAGATGGCTATTGGTAAACTGACTCTTACGCTTATTGAGAAGGGTGTACCTGCTCCTGCAGTTCCTGCTGGTCACGGTATTTTCACTATTAAGATTCTGAACCGTGAGTATGCTGCTGGAGATAAGTGTATCTTCACCGGTAACTTCGAAGAGAAATTTTGGGCCGATTCCGATCGTGAAATGACCTATGACGAGGCAGCTAAGACTTGGTCTTGGGAAGGTGATTTCCCGGAGAACTTCGAGTACAAAGTGATCTACAACGGCCAGTGGGCTGCGGGTGACAACGTTAAGTTCGACGGTGAAACCTTTGGTCACGAGTTCGAAATTCAGGATTGATAAATCCTATGTTTCTATGGTAATAGGTGCGCTCCGGCGCACCTATTTTTCGTTTTTATAGGCAAAAAAGCATAAAAACGCCTAATTTTCTATTTTCCATTTTCATTTTTCAATTTTTTTTTGTATCTTTGCACCAAATTTGGTGCAATGAGGTTCTTCAGACAAATACTGCTCCTTTGCTTGGCATGCCTTGCATGCTTTGCCGCTTATGCGCAAACGATTCCTTCCGTCGGCGACGCGGCTGCCGACGCTTTCCTGACGCGCGTCTCGCAGAATCGCTTTCAGCTCCATAGCGCCTGCCTCGCCTATTCCGGCAATACGCTCTATATCTCCGCCAAATATGATACCGATTCCGTTTTTGATATCTATACCGCCCTGCGCCGCAACGGACAATGGCAACTGCCCACGCGGCTGGATGTCATGGTGACGGGTGCCGACCATCTCTCGCCCGTTGTCTCGCCCGACGAACTGATTCTGTATTTCGTGGAGCGGCAGATACACAATGCCGGCACGCGTAAGGAGAAAACCGAGTCCAATCTGCTTACTGCCGTTCGTCTGCCGGATACCGACTGGAATGCACCCGTTATGATGGTGCTTGCCTCCGGAACGGATTCCGATCCACGCCTCTTGCGCGACGGACGGACGCTCTGCTATACCGCCAAACTGGATCGCGACCGCAAAGCGCAGTACAAGCGCTACTATATCCGTCGCATGGATAAGTACAACTGGACGCTGCCGCAGGAAGTGCCGGCCGGACAGAACGAGGACGAACTGTCTGAACCGGTTATGCAGATCCAGTACCGCGTTACCGGCTCTGTCAGCCACCAGCCCTTGCAGGCGAATATAGATGTCTATAATGCCATTACCCAGCAGCGCGTCGCTTCCTACCGCACGGCCGAAGACGGACTCTTGCGACTGACGCTTAACCAGGGGCTGCGCTACAAACTGGATATCAACTGTCCGGGATATTCTCACCTATATGACTGGCGTGGGTGCGAGAACCTGCGCGCGGATAGCACGGCTGACTTTACGGCTTCGCTGACGCCCGAACTCCAGATCCGTCTGCGTTCTTTCGACCGTGACAACATGGCTACCATAGCGCCACAACTCATTGTCCGCAATACCGAGACGGGAATTATACTCACCAATAATATCCGCCGTACGCCGCTCGGCGACTATACCATGCAACTGCCGATGGGCAGCAGTTACTCGCTGGCTCTCTCTGCTCGCGGGTATATGGACACGACGTTTTATATCGACACGCGTCGTGACGTACGTTTCGAGGACACCGAATTGGATGTGCTCCTGCGCGGCGGCAAGACGAGTCTGACCGTTCTGTCCGTGGATGCCGAGACAGGCGAAGCCGTTCCTGCCACCTTGCAGGTCGTTAACCGCACCCAGGAAGAGGAACCGCAAATCACCGTTCTGCCTGACGGCACATGGCAACGCACCGTCCATTGTGCCACGCAATACCAATTGCTCTTCTCCGCCTCCGGCTATTTCTTCTGCGACACGCTTATAGAGACGCCCGACGAAGAAGGCGAGATGACCGTCATGGTGGCGCAGCGTCCGCTTCGCAAGGAAGAACCCACTGTGCTGGAGGATATCCATTTCGAGTTCAACAGCTATCTGCTTACCGAAGACTCCTACGACCAGTTGCGACGTCTTGCCGAACTCATGCGCCAGAATCCGACAATACGTGTCGAGATATCCGCGCATACCGACAATGTGGGATCCGACGCGTTCAACATGACGCTCTCCGAACGCCGTGGCCGCTCCGTTGTGGAATATCTGGTGGAGGAAGAGGGTATTGACCCGTCGCGCATGAATGCCAAGGGTTATGGCAAGACACGCCCCTTGGTGGACAATGATACGGAAGAGAACCGTGCCGTGAACCGGCGAGTAGAATTCACCGTACTTGAACTATGAGACGCTTGATTCTACTCTTCAGCCTGTTCGTCTGCCTTTGTGCGTCGGCGCAATACGACTATCAGCAGTTTCTCAAGACGCTGCCTGAGATGTCCGATCGTCAGGCATTGTATGCCTTGCAGCGCTATCAGACTTTCTTCCCGCGCAAGCCGCATCCCTGCTATCTGTTGGCTAAACTCAACTACAAACTGCAGGCACAGGAGCATGCCTTGGCGAATTATAATGAGAAGTACAACATGCTCTATCTCTCCGAGGTCTATTTCGGTAACTGTAGCGCCTTGCTGGGCAACGACGAACTGCGAGCCTCGATGTACCCCGATGTGGAGCAGAAAGGTTTCTCCGAAACGCAACTGCGCGGATGGCTGTTGCTTCGTGCCTCCAAGGTGAAGCATGAGCGTGAACAGTTGAAAGCGCTCTATGCTGCCTATTCCGCGATGGTGAACGACTATGACTCCTGCTTGCAGGTCTTCACGGCTCTTACCGGCCGTTATACGCGCCACAAAGATCTGCTCCTTGTGCTCGATTCGCTCGACGAGACGCGTCTCTCCCGTCTGGAAACCCTCTCTGCACGAATGCCGGAGAACATCCGCCGTTTCCGCGAGGCGCTGGAGGTGTATCCTGTGCCCGACTACAATCCGTTTATCCATCTCCGTCCGATCAGTTTCTATCGTCTGGAGGGACTGACGGGATCCGACTTCCTGCAACCCGAAGTGCTCTTGTGGGATTATGCCGGCTGGGCACACGAGTGCCGCGAACAACTCAAAGAGGTGGCGCGTATCCGTTCGCTCATGAACACCGAGCAGGAGAAGCTGGCGGCACGCCGTCCGCGACCCGAAAACATATGGCTGCTGAATACCATCCGTCGTTACGATCCCAATTCGGCCATTGCATCGCTGATGCATGTCGAGTGGATTGCTGCTCGGACGCATGGCCTGGAGCAGCGTATCATCCGCGACAGTGTCACGCCGGACGACTACCTGACTGTTCTCCAGCTCTTCTACCGCATGGATGTCTTGGCACAGGAAGCCGAGCGTTACCGCAGTCTCACCGTCGCACTCCAGGCGCCGCAGATAGCATGGCGCTATACCGAGTTTATACAAACCTATCTGTCCGAACGGCCGCTGCAGGACTATTACCCTCTCTGCTGCGAAGAGATACGCGCGGCACGTCATAGGGTGGAGCAGTGGTTGCTTGCCTTGCCCGGGTTGCGTGATTCGACACAGATATCCGAGACGATGCAGGCCGTCGTCCGCGATAATACGATACAATTTATACCACTATGATAAATCAACTTAGTGAACGCTATCTTCGCTTGCTGGCGGAGAAGTTTCCCAACAGCAATGCCGTACGCACCGAGATCATCAACCTCAGTGCCATTCTCAGTCTGCCCAAAGGTACCGAGCATTTCGTGAGCGATCTGCACGGGGCGTCAAGTGCATTCATCCACATGATCAAGAATGCGTCGGGTGTCGTGCGCCGCAAGGTGGATGATATCTATGGCGACACGATGACCGAGACCGAGAAACGTGCTCTCTGTGCCCTTATCTACTATCCCGATGAGCGAATCGAACTTGTTCGGCGGATGTATGCCGGCGAAGAGGGTGAAACGATGACAACGCTCCGTTCGCAACTGACGAACGGCCAGTTGCCTATCGCTACGCTCGAGGACTGGTATCGTCACCGCCTGCATCAGGTCGTGGATGTGGCACGCGCCGTGACGGTCAAATACAGTCGTTCCAAGGTGCGCAAACTGCTGCCGAAACAATGGAGCTATATCATTGAAGAACTGCTCCACGAATCAAATCTGGAGCAGCACGACCGCGTCAATTACTACAACGCCATCATCGATGCAATCATCCAGACGGGCTGCGCGGAGCAACTGCTCATCGAGATCTCCTATCTCATTCACGGACTGACGATCGACACCCTGCATGTCGTAGGCGATATCTTCGATCGCGGACCGGGAGCCTCCAAGATTCTCGACGTCCTTTCTACCGTGCGCGACTACGATATCCAGTGGGGAAACCATGACATCGAGTGGATGGGAGCCATGCTCGGCAACCAGGCGCTGATAGCCACCGTCCTGCGTGTATCTATCCGATATGCCAACATCGAAACGCTGGAGGAGGGCTACGGCATCAACCTGCTGCCGCTGGCAAACTTTGCCATGGAGACTTACGGCAATGACGAATGCCGTATCTGGCAGACGCGCGACTTTGAGAACAATCCCCGTCTGACACGCTCCGCACAACTCATGGCAAAGATGCACAAGGCGATATCTGTCATTCAGTTCAAGCTGGAGGGACAGACCGTCCGCCGTCATCCCGAATGGGGTATGGATCATCGTGCACTCATGGACAAGATAGACCTGAAGCGGGGCACGATCTTGTTGGACGACGTGGAATATCCGCTCTTGGATACCAACCTGCCGACCGTTGATCCGTCCGACCCGTATCGTCTCAGCCAGGAGGAACAGGATTTGATGAACCAGCTGACACGCTCTTTCCGCAAGTCGGAGAAGATGCAGAAGCACCTGCGCATGTTCTATCGCCACGGCTCGTTGCATCTCGTCCGCAACGGCTTCCTGCTCTATCATGCCGCTATTCCGCTCAACGACGACGGCTCGTTCCGCGAAGTGGATGTGTGCGGCGTACGTTGTTCCGGACGACGGTTGATGGAGCGTATCGACGAGGTAGTGCGGCTGGCATACTATGGCAGCGGACAGGAGCAGCGCGATGCCATCGACTATATGCTTTATCTCTGGGAGGGCGAGAACTCGCCGCTCTACGACAAGGACAAGATGACCACTTTCGAACGCTATTTCATTGCCGACAAACAGACCTGGCACGAGCAGAAAGGTGCCTATTACGAACTGGCGAATCGTCGCGATGTCTGCCAGCGTATTCTGATGGAGTTCGGCTTGTCGCCCGATTCGGGACGTATTATCAACGGCCATATACCTGTGCGCACAATCAAGGGCGAGACGCCGATTCGTGCCGAGGGACGACGTTTTGTCATCGATGGCGGATTCAGCAAGCCTTACCAGGAGAAGACCGGTATATCCGGTTATACGCTGATTTACAACAGCCATGGCATCCAACTCGTCGAGCACGAGTCGTTCGAGAGCCGCGAACAGGCTATCCTGAGCGGCAGCGACATCCATAGTCGCGCGATGTTGGAGGACTTCTCCCAGCACCGTCTCTTGGTGCGTGACACCGACCGCGGACAGGAACTGCTGCAGCAGGTGGATGCCTTGCAGCAACTGCTCGCAGCCTATGCTTCCGGACGTATTGAAGAAACGCAATAATACAATGTATAACAATTAGAAAAACCAGAATATGACACTCTTGACAACATATGATTCAATCCCGCAGGAACAGTGGCAGCAACTCGTCTTGCAGTCGCCTGTGGCAACGTGGTTTCAGACGCCGGAAGGCTTCCGCTTTCTGGAGCAGGTAAACGATTTCACGCCTTTTGTGGTGGCAGTGGCTGAAGACGAACGGCTGGTCGGACTCTGTGTCGGACAGATCAGCCACTCGCGCAGTCATCTCGTGCAGTTCCTGACACGCCGCGCAGTCATCAACGGCGGGCCGCTCCTGCTGCCGGAGATATCTCCCGAAGCTTTACGGGCGTTGCTGAAGGCTGTGAACGACATTACTGATCGTCGGGCAATCTTCGCCGAGGTACGTTGTTTCCATGACTATAGTGCATGGCGCGAACTGTTTGCCGAAGCGGGCTGGCACTATGAGAAGCATTTGAATTTCCATATCCCCTGTTCCGATCATAATGCCATGTGGCAGCATCTGTCCGAGAACCGCCGCCGCCAGCTCTCGCGCGCCAAGTCGCTCGGTGTACGAATCGACAGGGTATCCCGCGAAGAGGATCTGCGCGCCTGGTATGGCATTCTTCGCCGGCTATATCGCCGCCGTGTGCATAAACCCTTGCCTTCGATTGACTTCTTCCGGGTGTTGATGCAGCAGCAGTTGTTGCTCGGCGTGCGGGCGCCCGGAGGACAAATAATCGGCGGTATAGCATGTGTCAAACTGCCGGGCAAAGCGTTGTATGAGTGGTATATCTGCGGACTTGACGAGCAGTGTCGTCCCTATGCACCTTCCGTGGTGGCGACATGGGCGGCAATGGAGTATGCCTATCGTCGCGGCATGCCCTTGTTCGATGTCATGGGTGCCGGCCGTCCGGACGTACCTTACGGCGTACGCGAGTTCAAGCAGAAGTTCGGTGGCGAACTGGTAGAGCACGGCCGCTGGATACGTGTGTCGCATCCTCTCCTCTACCGCCTCGGCGAAGCCGTCTTCAAAGCCGTCTTCAAAACCCTCAACATAACGTCCTTCCTCTCCCTACAATAAAATCCGCCGTCTACACCTCCATCTGCTTAGGAAAAATACGGGGCTGCATAAGGATAATATTAGGCTGTTAACACGCGATTAACATGTGATTAGACAACCAACCTCAACTCTGACACATAATAATACGCATAAAATCAAATACATATGGCAAGAGCAAAATATAGTGCACTCATAACAGATCTCCACGGAGCAACGTCTCCTGACTCCATTCATCGCCAGACAATGAACTCAAACAACAACCCAATGCTGAAAAAATGTAGTACAAAAATAAGTTATTCGACTAAAAGTAACAATTTTATTTGCTTATTTGACAAAAAATAACTAACTTTGCAGCCGATTTTAGCCTTTCCAAATTGTAAAATAATTTAAATTTGGAAAGCGTAACGGAAGAAAAATATATATTATGAAGAAGATAGAACGCGTCAGTTACCTTGAGAAACTACAGGGGTTACGCCTTACACCGGATATTAAAATCATAACCGGTGTGCGTCGCTCAGGGAAGTCAGAACTCATTCGATCCCACATGGACTGGCTAAAGGAGAATGATAAGAAAGCAAATATTATATTTGTGGATTACACGCTTCTTTCTGCAGAGTCGTTGCAGGAATATCATGCGCTGCATGAACATGTAGAAAGCCAATATCGCAAAAGCCGCAACAACTATGTGTTCATAGATGAAGTGCAGATGTGCAAGGGATTCGAGAAGGCGATAAACAGTTTGCATGCCATGCAGAAGTATGACATCTATTTGACAGGTTCGAATGCTTTTTTATTGAATTCCGATTTGGCAACATTGTTCACTGGACGTGTGATGACGATAGAGGTATATCCATTCAGTTTTGCAGAATATCGCACCTATTTTGGGCAAAAGGAGATTCAATCGCAGCTGGATGAATACATACAAGAAGGAGGTTTGGCAGGATCGTATATATATAGCGAATCCGACCAAAAGACAGCCTATATACAAGAGGTACTTCGTACTATACTGGAGCGCGATATAATTCAACGATATAAGTTGTCAGATACGTTTCTTCTGAATAAGTTAGCAGAATATCTGATGGATAATGTGAGTAATATCACATCAGCACGGAGTGTGGCGAATATATTGAATGACGATCAAGTGAGCACGACGCATGTTACTGCGCGGAATTACATAGAGGCGCTATGTCGTACGTTCCTGTTTTATCAAGTGAAACGTTATGATATCCATGGTAAGGAATACTTGCGGATGATGGATAAGTATTATCTGGTAGATAGCGGTATTCGTTATGCGCTTTTAGGTACGCGCAATATGGACTTTGGACGTATATATGAGAATCTGGTGGCGATAGAGTTGTTGCGGCGCGGCTATGATATATATGTAGGAAAATTGTACCAGAAAGAGGTGGATTTTGTTGCAATGCGCAGTGGAGAGAAGATTTATGTGCAAGTAAGTGACGACATTCATGGGGAGGAAACGTTTAAGCGCGAGTATAGTCCGCTATTGCAGATTAAGGATGCTTATCCGAAATATATTATCGCGCGAACGCGTGTACCGAAATATGACTACCATGGAATACAGGTGGTAGATTTGGCTGAGTGGCTTATTGAATAATATAGACCATTGAAACAGGACAGGCACCTATCTGTGACGTTAAGGATGGTCGCGAAATGGTCGCGGGAATGACTGATAAACAGTATTGCTTCATGTAAAGTTTGTCCAAATTTCGTTCTTTTTTTGAAGATTTTTTGCATATATGCGTTGTTTTTTGTAATTTTGCAGCCTGAAAAGAAGAAACGACCATTATGGAACGTGAATTTATACTGATTAACATTATCGGATTCGACAAGCCGGGCGTGACATCCGCGCTGACGGAAGTATTAGGACGCTACAAAGCCTACGTGCAGGACATCGGGCAATCCAACCTGCATCACCAGCTCAACCTGAGTATATTGATACGCGTGGACGACCCATCGACCAGCGGAGAGATGATCAAGGATGTGCTGTTCTGCTGTTCGCGCCTTGAGATGATCGTCCGTTTCACTCCGCTGAGCGAAGAGGAATATGCGGCTTGGGTGGGGAGACAGGAGCAGGAACGATATGTCATCACTCTCTTGGCACGCGAACTTACTGCCCATCATATCGCCCGCGTCACGGCACTGCTTGCCGGGCGGCAACTCAATATCGACAATATCCTTCGCCTGAGCGAACGACCCAGCATGGATACGCCGCCCGAGAAACGCCATGCCTGCATGGAATTCTCGCTGCGCGGCAACCTGCCTGACAGAGAAGCCTTGCAACGCGAACTGCTTGACGTCTCGCACGAAGAAGGTATCGACATCTCGTTCCAGCGCGATGACATGTTCCGCCGCAACCGCCGGCTCATATGCGTCGATATGGATTCCACCTTTATCCAGACAGAGGTGATCGACGAATTGGCTATGCGTGCCGGCGTAGGCGATCAGGTCAAAGCAATCACCCTCTCCGCCATGCGGGGCGAGATAGATTTCAAGGAGAGTTTTGTCCGCCGGTGCGCCCTGCTGAAAGGATTGGATGCCGGCGTGCAACAGGATATCATCGACCATCTTCCTATTACCGAAGGTGCCGACCGCCTCTTCTCCGTACTGAAGCGCTGCGGTTTCAAGATCGCCATCCTCTCCGGCGGCTTCACTTTCGTCGGCAAGTATCTGCAACAGCGTTTCGGCGTGGATTATGTCTATGCCAACGAACTGGAGATAGAGGACGGCAAGTTTACGGGACGCCATCTGGGCGATATCGTGGATGCCAAACGCAAAGCCGAACTGTTGGAACTCATTGCCCAAGTGGAACATATCGACCTGGCACAAGTGATAGCTGTCGGCGATGGCGCCAACGACCTGAACATGCTCGGAAAGGCAGGCTTGGGTATCGCTTTTCATGCCAAGCCCAAAGTCAAAGAGAGTGCGCAACAGGCAATTTCCACCGTCGGTCTCGACGGCATTCTCTATTTCCTGGGCTTCAAAGACTCGTTCCTGAAATAGGAGACGGAAAATCGGAAAAAAGGCTTAAAAAACAAAGAGGGTTGTCTCCCGACAACCCAACCTTTTTTTAACCTTAAAATCTAATACCATGAAAAACACGGTGCAAAAGTACTACATATTTTTGATATACGCAAATATTTTTACAAAAAAAATGCACAAATACGACATATAAGCAACACAAAAGGAAATATAAAACATTAGATTGGCAAATTGGGAACATCTTTTTGGCGTATTTTTTGAAATTTCAGGTAGTGAGAAAATGTTCGGAATTTCGTATTTGAGGTTGAATGATGTCGTCGTGTGTACTGTCGATCGAGAAAAACCCATGAATATGAAAAAGGCTTTTTTTTCGCGCGTATATGTGTATATAAGGTTTTTTTATGCGTAAATACTTGCACATATCAAAAAAAAGCAGTAACTTTGCGGCGTAATTTGGGATACTATGGAGAATTTTCGCAGTTTGTGCCAGCGCAGGCGGTCGATACGCAAGTATCAAAACCGTGAGGTGGAGCCGGAGAAAATAGAGTATATGCTTCAGTGTGCCTTGATGGCGCCGTCGTCGAAGCGTACGAATCCGTGGGAGTTCGTGGTTGTTCGCAGGGTGGAGACCTTGCGCAAGATGCAGGCCTGCCGGACATACGGAAGCGGCATGTTCGAGACCGCCATGGCGGCTATCGTCGTGGCTGTTGACAGTTCGCTGACCGACACCTGGCAGGCGGACGGCGCCATAGCCGCCGAGCATCTGCTGTTGGCTGCCGAGGAACAGGGACTCGGAGCATGCTGGTGCCAGATTTACGGCCGTGCGGTGAATGACCCGGACGGCAATCCCTGCGGATCGTCGGAAGAACTCATTCGTGAACTGTGCGGAATACCCGAAACGCTGAACGTACTTTGTGTGGTCTCGCTTGGCTACAAAGACGAAGAACGCCGTGAGTATGATTTCGAAAAACTGAAATACGAAAAGATCCACCATGAGGTATTTTAGTCCCAAAGATCCGAAATAACAGAAACGATATTCATTATTCATTGTTAATTATTCATTGAAAAAGTGAAACCATTAATCGCCATAACGGCCGGAGATCCCAATGGAGTAGGATACGAGGTCATCATCAAGAGCTTGCACGATGCGCATATTCTGGAGATATGCACGCCGATAGTCTATGGAAATCTGCAGATTGCACGCCGTTGGGCCAAGACGCTCGACGAAGAACTGCACGGACTGCAGTGGCAACCCATCGACGAGGCCAAGCAGGCTGTTCCCGGACGAATCAATATCATCTCATGCTATCCCGACGACACACCTGTCGCTCCCGGCGAGAGCACTCCCGAAGCCGGCAAAGCCGCGTTCCTCAGTCTGCAACGGGCTGCCGCTGACCTGCAGCAAGGAACCATAGACGCACTCGTAACGGCTCCGCTGAACAAGGATACGGTGAATGGAGCGATCGGCAATCCGCCTTCTGTATTCTGCGGCCATACCGAGTATCTGGCACATCTATTCGGCAAGGACGACAAGTCGCTTATGATGCTTGTGAGCGAGTCCATGCGCGTGGCGCTGGTATGCAACCACACTCCTATTACCGAGGTGGCTGGACAAATCACCGAGGAGCGGATTCTGGACAAGATAGCGATACTCCATGCCTGTCTGATGGACGACTTCCGTATCCGCAACCCGCGTATTGCCGTGCTGGCGCTGAATCCTCATGCTGGCGACAACGGACTGATCGGCAAGGAGGAACAGGAGATCATCCTGCCGGCGATAGAGAAAGCCCGCGCGGAAGGTAAATGGGTATTTGGTCCCTACGCCGCCGACGGATTCTTTGGAAGTGGTAGCTATGCCAAATACGATGCCGTTCTTGCGATGTATCACGACCAAGGCTTGACGCCATTCAAAGCCCTGGATATGAACGGCGTGAACTTCACCGCCGGACTGCGTATCGTGCGTACCTCGCCCGATCATGGCACGGCCTATGACATCGCCGGCAAGAACCAGGCATCGGCGGAGAGCATGCTCCACGCGATATACTTGGCAGTTGATACGCTGGCTATCCGCATAGAGAGCAAAGAGCTGAAGCAGAATCCCCTGCCGTTTATCGAGCGCTTTGACACCGAAGGCAAACCAAAACCCGAGTTCCGCACCTTTGGCGGTCCCAAGAAAAATCCACCTATGGAGAGAACTGAAAACTGATAGCATAAATATATGACAAGTAAAGAGATTCGTCAGTCCTTTTTGGACTTTATGAAAGCGAAGGGCCATCAGATTGTGCCGAGTGCACCGATGGTAATCAAGGATGACCCGACACTGATGTTCACCAATGCGGGTATGAACCCGTGGAAAGGAATCATTCTGGGTAATGACCCAATCAAATATCCCCGTGTGGCAGACAGCCAGAAATGTCTGCGCGTGAGCGGCAAACATAATGACCTGGAGGAAGTAGGGCACGATACGTATCACCATACGATGTTCGAGATGCTCGGCAACTGGTCGTTCGGCGACTATTTCAAGAAAGAAGCCATCGATTTTGCGTGGGAGTATATCGTGGATGTGCTGAAGATAGACCCGAAGAACCTGTATGCAACGGTGTTTGAGGGTTCGCCGGAAGAAGGACTGGAGCGCGACAATGAAGCCGCCGAAATATGGGCGAAGCACCTGCCTGCCGACCATATACTGAACGGCAACAAGCACGATAACTTCTGGGAAATGGGCGATACGGGGCCTTGCGGTCCGTGCTCGGAGATACATGTTGATAGCCGTCCGGAATCGGAACGCAACGGCGTGCCGGGGCGCGATCTGGTCAACAAAGACCATCCGCAGGTCATCGAGATATGGAACATCGTCTTCATGCAGTACAACCGCAAGGCCGACGGCAGTCTGGAACCCCTTGCCAAGAAGGTGATCGACACCGGTATGGGCTTCGAGCGACTGGTGCGTACGATCCAGGGCAAGACGTCCAACTACGATACGGATGTGTTCCAACCGATGCTCGCCAAGATAGGTGAGTTAACCGGCGCGAAGTACGGTCAGAAAGAGGAGACCGACATTGCTATGCGTGTCATAGCCGACCATATCCGTACGATAGCCTTCGCTATCACCGACGGACAGTTACCGTCCAACGAGAAAGCGGGCTACGTCATCCGCCGTATCCTGCGCCGCGCGGTGCGTTACGGCTATACATTCCTGGGTATGCGTACGGCATTCATGTACCAATTGGTGCCGCAACTGATTGAGGATCTGGGCGAAGCCTATCCGGAATTGGCAAAGCAGGAGAAACAAATCACGCCGGTCATCAAGAGCGAGGAAGAGGCTTTCCTGCGTACGCTGGACAAGGGTATCACGCTGCTTGACAAGCTGATGGCCGAAGCGAAAGAAGCCAAGAAGACGGAGATAAGCGGCGTGGATGTGTTCACGCTGAAAGATACCTACGGTTTCCCCTTGGACCTGACGGAACTCATCCTGCGTGAGAACGGCTTTACGACCAATGAGGAGGAGTATAACAAGGCATTGGAGCACCAGAAATCCATGGGTCGCGAGGCCAATAAGCAGGATCTTGGCGACTGGACGGTTCTCCGTGACGGAGAAACGGAGTTTGTCGGCTACGACCAGTTGAGCGTGGAAACGGAAATCCTGCGCTATCGCCAGGTGAGCCAGAAAGGCAAGACGTTCTACCAGGTGGTGCTGAGCAAGACACCGTTCTACGCCGAGATGGGCGGTGAGGTAGGAGACACCGGAAAATTGCTAATTGGTGATTTGTCATTTGACATTTTGGATACCAAGCGAGAGAACGGACTCCCGGTTCACATCATGAGCCAATTACCAACGACCAATGACCAATCTCCAATCGTTGCGTCCGTTGACGCAGCGCGTCGTCAGGCCATAGCTTGCAACCACTCGGCGACGCATATCGTGCATTACGCTTTGCGCGAAGTGCTGGGCAAACATGTGGAGCAGAAGGGTAGTCTGGTGACGCCGGGCAGTCTGCGGTTCGACTTCAGTCATTTCCAGAAAGTGACGCCGGAGGAGTTGCGCCGCGTGGAGATATTGGCGAACAGACTGATACGTCAGGACATGCCGTTGGAGGAGAGCCGTCACACCCCGATTGCCGAAGCCAAGGCGATGGGTGCGATGGCGTTGTTCGGCGAGAAATACGGCGACGACGTGCGCGTGATAAAATACGGTCCTTCGGTGGAGTTGTGCGGCGGATGTCATGTCAGTTCGACCGGAAAGATCGGATCGGTGCGTATCCTGATGGAGACGAGTGTGGCTGCCGGTGTTCGACGTATAGAAGCTGTAACGGCCGACAAGGCGGACGAACTCTATTACCTGGCGCAGGACACGCTCAACAACCTGAAGTTGCTCTTTAACAATGCACCCGACCTGGCCGGCACCATCCATAAGTTCCTCGACGAGAATGCATCGCTGAAGAAGCAGATTGAGCAGTTTACGGCCGAGAAGATTGAGCAGTATCGTGACCATATCATCAGTCGTGCTGAGAGTTTCGGTGATATCAAACTGGTGCGTATCGAAGGCGAAGAGGATCCGGATATGATACGTGGCGTCATGCCGCAACTGCGCGGCAAGTTCACCGATGTGCCTTTTGCCGTGGTGGCAGCCACGCATTGGCAAGAAAAGCCGACGATAGCCGTATTCCTGAGTCAGCCGCTGGTAGATGCCGGACTGAATGCCGGACAGATGATCAAGTCTGCCGCGCGGAATATCCAGGGCGGCGGTGGCGGTCAGCCGTGGTTTGCAACCGCAGGCGGCCGTGACGTGAACGGACTGAAGGCTGCGATGGAAGAGCTGCTGGAAAAATTGAAGATTTGAAGATTAGAAGATTAACATTTGAAATCATAAATCATAAATGCGTCTTCCGTCATCATATTTACCCGGCAAGAGCCGTAGCGCGGTGCGATTTGCCATCATCGGTACGACAGGCATGTTCGTGCAGACGTGGTTCTTCATGGCTGCGTTGTACCTGATGAACCAACCGGCAAAAGGAGCCTTGCTCTACTATGTAGCTTTTACGGCCGGCTATATCCTGGAGATGATTCCGAATTATTTCCTGAGCAACTGGTACACGTTCGGAACGAAACCCAGCAAGAAGAATGCCAGCGGTTTCCTGCTGGCGAGGGCAATCAATATGGGGATCCAGTTGGGCTTGTTGCCGCTGATGATCAGTTGGTTGTCTCACTGGCGCGATGATTATATCAGCTTTGTCGTGATATTCATCGGCGGCTGTATCAACTATCTGGTATGCCTGCTGTTCTTCAAGAAACCGAAAGAAACCGAATAACCGAATAAATCGAATACCATGAAACTGCAATTTTTAGGCGCAGCGCGCGAGGTAACAGGTAGCAAGCATCTGATAACGACCGAGAAGGGCAAGAAGATATTGCTCGACTGCGGTATGTTCCAGGGAAAAGGCATGGAGACGGATGCCATGAACCGTGATCTGGGTTTCGATCCCAAGGAGATAGACTACGTTATCCTCTCGCATGCCCATATTGACCATTCCGGCTTGTTGCCCTATATCTACAAATTAGGTTTCCGGGGCGATATCATTTCTACGCCCGCCACGCGTGATTTGTGTGCTATCATGCTCGCCGACACGGCGTTTATTCTGGCTCAGGATGTGCGTTGGTACAACAAGAAGATGCTCAAACTGCACAAACCCCGTATCCAGCCGCTCTTTGACAACCAGCAGGTGGATGGCTGTATGCAGCATTTCATCACGGTTGCTTACAACCGCAAGTTCCGCGTATGCGACGGTGTGTGGCTGACATTCACCAACTCGGGGCATATGCTTGGCTCGGCTATCTGCTCATTGGAGATAGAGGATGGCGGAGAACGCAAGCGTATCGCCTATACGGGTGATATAGGGCGCAAGAAAAGCCATATCCTGCGTACGCCGGAGAAATTCCCGCAATGCGACTACCTCATATGCGAATCCACCTATGGTGACCGGCTTCACGACGAAGATTTGGTAACAGAAGAAGAATTGCTTGGCATTGTGGAGGACACCTGCGTCTATAAGCATGGCAAACTGATTATCCCGAGTTTCTCGGTAGGTCGAACGCAGGAAATCGTGTATGTGCTCAACAACCTGTACAACGAGCAACACCTGCCTAAAATCAATGTCTATGTCGATTCGCCGCTGTCGGTCAATGCGACGCATATATTCCGGATGTATCTGTCGGAACTGAACGACGACGTACAGGATGTGCTCCGTTTCGACGATGATCCGTTCGGTTTCAATACGCTGCATTATATCACGGATATCCGTGAGTCGAAGGCGCTGAATAACAGTGACGAACCCTGTATCATCATTTCGGCTTCGGGCATGATGGAGGCCGGACGCATCAAGCATCATGTGGCTAATCAGGTGTCGAATCCGAATAATACGATTCTGCTTGTCGGTTATTGCACGCCCACTTCGCTCGGTGCGCGTATCCAGAAGCCCGGTTTGCAGTGGATCAGTATTTTCGGCATGGACAGGCGTATCAAGGCGCATATTACCAAGTTGGAAGGCTTCTCGGGGCATGGTGACTGGCGCGAGATGACCGAATACCTGACGTCGAGTCTCAACGTGGAGCAGGTTCGTCGCGTGTTTGTGGTGCACGGCGAAGAAGAGGCGCAGAGTGCATATCGCGACCACCTGTACGAAGTGGGTTTCCGCGGTATAGAGAATCCTGCGAGAGGCGAAACGGTGGAACTATAAAAAACGTTTTTTTCCGACAAAAATGCAAATAAATTTGCGTATGTCGAAAAAAAGCAGTAATTTTGCAGCCGCTTTTGAAAAGTAGGGCATCCCGGTGATGCTCTCGGGTAGTAGTTCAGCCCGGTTAGAATGCCTGCTTTGGGAGCAGGAGGTCGTGAGTTCGAATCTCGCCTACCCGACAAAAGAGTCACTGCATGCAAGGTGGCTCTTTTTTTGTATAGAATGAACAAATAACCTGTAAATCAATGATTGGAGCAGTACTATTAAGCCTGATGATGACCTTTACGGTCGAGAGCAAGTCGTCTGTCAAAGCCGAAGGAACATGGCCGTATGACATGGAAGCGTCGTACGCGTGTACGTATCAAAAAGGTAGCGTGCGCGCAGGCGATACGGCTACGTTGCAAGTCACCGGACTGGAATCGCTTCAGATAGAATCGGTCAGACTGTACCTGCGTTCGAACAAGTCGGACGGTGCTGGACAGATAACGATCTTTGCCGACGACCGGCAGCTATACAAAAAGACAGGCACTTACAAGGATTGGTTCGGCGCATATAACAATACCGATTACCAGCCTATCGGGTGGAGTGGCATGCAGCAATTATCGGGAGGAAAGCTTCGGATAGAACTGGTCGGCACGGTTAACTCGCTACATGTCGAGAAGTTTGAAATCAGTTATACGCAGGCGCAGCCGGTAGCCTATAGCCTGACGCTTGTTAACGATCGCGAGACTACGACGCTCACCGAATCGGCTCCGGGCAGCGGCATCTTGTTGCCCGAGTGCGCGGATCGTGACAACTGGTATTTCGTCGGATGGACCACAGCCGAACTCACGGTGCCGACTGACGAACAGCCGGTTCTGCTGGAGGCAGGTGAACGCTATTTTCCGAAGAATGACCAGACCTTGTGGGCAGTGTGGATCGACCAGCCGATTCCCACATTCGAGCCACAGGACAAACCTGTTTCCGGCTATTATATCCTGGAAGAATTCGAGTGCCGACTGACAGGCATGGTAGAGAACGGCACGATGGCGTTGCGAAGCAGTACGCAGCCGATATATGACGTGGATGTCTATCAGATTGTTTTTGATACCGAGGCAGGCACCTGTACGATATACAATTATGCTTCTGATACGTATGTCGGTTTCGACCTAAGCAAGAACAAACTGACGACGGTCGCTTCGGACTGGCACTATCGCTTGTTGCCGGACAACACTTGGCTTTTTATTGCGAAAGAAGAAGCAGACAAGGTGTGGATGCTGTTCCAGAAGAATCTGGAATCTGTTGCGTGGCTTCATGATTATTACTTGGGAGACAACCCGCAGTATATGTGGTCGCTCTTCCGCATGCCGGATCCGACTGTAGCGCCTTACTACTGGTCGCATCCATGGCCTGCCGCCGTAGAGCAAGTGGAAACGGACAACACGCATGGTACGAAAGTGCTGCGCAACGGTCTGCTCTTCATCGAGCGAAACGGCCGCACTTATACCCTCCAAGGTCAAATTTTGAAATAAACGATGGGGGTTATCCTCCCCAGTTGTTGCGATCCAGCGAACGGTACGAGATAGCTTCCAGCAGATGGTTTTTCCGGATAGACTCGGCGCCCTCGATATCTGCTATGGTGCGTGCTACCTTCAGGATACGGTCGTAGGCTCGTGCACTCAGTCCCAGTTTAGCCATTGTGAACTCCAATAGTTTGTCGCATTCGGCATCCAAGGCGCAATACTGACGCACCATCCGGGAGTTCATCATGGCATTGCAATGGATAAGTTTGCTGTGCTTGAAGCGTTCGTTTTGAACGGCTCTGGCTTTCATGACGCGTTCGCGTATTGCAGCCGAACTCTCGCCGGGTTGCGTGTCGCGCAGTTGTTCATACGGCACGGCTTCTATCTCGCATTGGATGTCGATTCTGTCCAGTAGCGGCCCGCTGATCTTGCTAAGATAGCGGTGTACCTGTGCCGGAGTACAGGTGCATGGGTGCGCAGGGTTGTTCTCGCCGTAGTGGCCGCACGGACATGGGTTCATGGCGGCTACCAGGATGAATGAAGCCGGATAATCCACGGTCTCTTTTGTTCGGGCCACCGTGATATGTCGGTCCTCCAGCGGCTGACGCATCACTTCCAGCACAGAACGCTTGTACTCAGGCAATTCGTCGAGAAAGAGCACGCCGTTATGCGCCAGCGAAATCTCCCCGGGATGCGGATTGGTTCCTCCGCCGACAAGTGCTGTATCGGTGATAGTGTGATGCGGGCTGCGGAACGGCCGTTGCACGATGAGTGTACTGCTTGCTCCCTTGCGCTTGTTTGTCAGACCTGCGATGGAATGTATCTTGGTTGTCTCCAAGGCTTCGTCCAGCGTCAGCGGGGGCAGAATAGTCGGTATGCGTTTGGCAATCATTGATTTGCCTGCACCCGGAGGACCGACCATTATCATGTTGTGCCCGCCGGCAGCGGCTATCTCCACGGCACGGCGAAGTTTGAATTGTCCCCTGACATCCGAGAAATCCACGTCTGTGGGAAACGCCATTTTGTCGAACAGCGTCTGCATATCCACGTGCACCGGTTCAAACGTATTGTCCGGCTGCAATTCATCTTTCGGTTCTCCGTTCAGGAAATGAATCACCTCTATGAGATTATTCAGTCCATACACCTGCAATCCGTCAACAACGGCGGCCTCTTCGGCATTGGCTGCCGGCAGTATCAAACCCCGGAAACCTTCTTTGCGAGCACATAGGGCGATGGGCAATGCGCCGCGTATGGGTTGCAGCGAACCGTCCAGCGACAATTCGCCCATGATCATATAGTGCTCCAGTTCTTTGGATTTCAGTTTCTCTGCGCCTGCCAGCATACCGATGGCTAAAGGCAGATCGAAAGCCGTACCTTCTTTCTTGATATCGGCGGGCGCCATGTTGATAGTAAAAGAGCGATGGAGCGTCTCGAAACTGTTGACCGTCAGGGCGGCAAGGATACGCTCGTGTGATTCTTTCACCGCACTATCCGGCAAACCGACCAGCGTGAAGTCAAAACCGGGAGTCGAGTGCACCTCGATCGTTACCGGCACCGCATCAATCCCTGCCAGCGCAGCACTATAGATCTTGATTAACATCAATTATATATTTTTTAGGAGTGAATAATTTGGGCACAAAGGTACTGAAAAAAACTCATTGGTGCAAGAAAAAACAGGATAATTCTCCTAAAAAGTCTCATTTTATATTGCAAAATGAATATTATTTGCACTTTTTCTCATATATATTTGCTCGTGTCGATTTTTTTTTGTACTTTTGCAGCCGCAATCTCCGTGTGCACACATATACACATATGCTGTGTATATATGTACGCAGGCAAAGGAAGTAAAGAAAATTATAATGAAAATATCGCTATGAGATGGATTAAGGTCGAATGACCTTACGCGTATTAGGTTATTAGATTGCTTATGAGCAAGCTCCCGGACAATCCAATCTCCGTCCGCAGCAGCAAGACTGCTCATCCATCTCATCGCGAGAAAATACTAATTATAACGCATAGTATTGCTGAACAGAAGTATAATTAATATAATTTTCAAAAGAAGCATTGATGCAGAATGACAAGGACATATGGAAACAACTCGTGTATCCGACGATAGGAGCATGCCAAGAGGTACACAAACACCTCGGCCCCTTTCTCAACGAGTATATGTACCAGGATGCTTTGGCTATCGAACTGTCGCTTCGTGGCATCCCATTTGACAAGGAGTATCAGTTCGCGGCAGACTACAAAGGTCACGCCATTGAGCACCGACATATTGCTGACTTCCGCATCATGAATGATGACATACCTGTCTTGATAGAATGCAAAGCGGTTGATAACCTCACGGACGCTCATCGTCAACAGCTTTGGAACTACATGCGCCTCACCGGCATCCAGTATGGTGTGCTTTATAATTTTGCACCGGTTTATGCGCAATGTGAAAAGTACCACTATGACCCGCAGACGTTCAAGATGGTAGCCTTTTAGAAGCTGAAAATTATAACAAAAATACCATTGATAGCAATAGCGATTGCATCGCCAAAGAGTATCCGTTCTGCATGACAATTGATAAATACATTTCTCATAGTTCCTGCAAACGTATCCTCTCATCCACAAGATATCATTGCTCTCAATGGAGAATAATACTAATTATAAATGCTATGCCGCGAGTGTGCTAGCAAATGTGAAACGAAACGAAGTTGAACAAAGAAAAAACTATTTTTAATATAATCTCCGCTTATGGAATGTAAAGGTATTTGATAACATGGTTATGGGTGAAATTGATTAACTGACTATCTGAAAATTTACTTTCAAGTAGGCAGATAAGCAATTACACCAAAAGCTGCAAGGCTTAAATACCTTGACAATCATAAGCGGTATAATTAATATAATTTTCAAATGGGAAATAACATAGCTATAGAGTTTGAACATGTGAGTAAGCAATACCGGCTGGGTCTTGTGAGTACAAAGACGCTGTCCCACGATATTCGTCGTTTTTGGATCACTAACGTCCTCGGCAAAGAGGACCCGTATCTCAAGATCGGTGAGACGAACGATCGTGCCAGCAAAGGCAACTCCGAATACGTATGGGCGCTGCGGGATATCGACTTCAAGGTCGAGCAAGGTGACGTCGTCGGCATCATCGGCAAGAACGGTGCCGGCAAATCGACACTCCTCAAACTCCTCTCCCGCGTCACAGGTCCTACGACCGGCACTATCCGTGCCCACGGACGTATAGGCTCCCTCCTCGAAGTCGGCACGGGCTTCCATGGCGAGATGACCGGCCGTGAGAATATCTTCATGAACGGCGCTATCCTCGGCATGACGCGTAATGAGATCCAAGCCAAGTTGGACGAGATCATCGATTTCTCCGGTTGTGAGAGATATATTGATACTCCCGTCAAAAGATACTCCAGCGGTATGACGGTGCGACTGGGGTTTGCGGTGGCAGCGTTCTTGGAGCCGGAGATTCTTGTGGTGGATGAAGTGCTTGCGGTGGGCGATGCGGAGTTCCAAAAGAAAGCGATAGGTAAGATGCAGGATGTGTCTTCTAATGGAGGAAGAACAGTATTATTCGTGTCTCACAATATGGGGTCTATTCGTCAGTTATGTAAACATGGAATATTATTGGAAAATGGACAAATGAAATTATCTGGAGATGTGCATTATGTTGTAGATGAATACATGAAATCAGCTCACGTGACTGATATGGACGCTTTCTATAACCGTCCTGAGATTGATCCAGTAAAACCTTTTCAAATGTTACATGCGGAATTTCAAAATAAAGATGGTCATATCCGTCAAATATTCTCTTGTGATGAAGATATTATCTTAGAAATGACTTTTTTGGTTCGTGAGCGTATTCCCGGTATTTATGGTTATTTCCATTTTTGTAAGGCAGCAGATGAAACCCCTATATGGGTAACAGATAGTAATGATATAATTCCTAATAAACTTGAACAATTACCTATAGGCGAGTCTAAAGTGCGCATCCGTTTCCCAAAACGCACCTTAGCAGGTGGCACATATTTGGCAGGTGTGAATTTTACAAGTATGTTTAATAATACTGGTTTTAATGTAGAGTCCCCTCAATTTTTTGCTACGATTGAAGTGCATGATTATAAGACAGATCGTGCTGATACTCGTCTTGGAGCTTATAGTACTTTATTGGATTGGGAATTTGTAAAATAATATGTTTAATCTATCACAATTCATATCATCGTACGTCACTCATCGGTCGGTGAGTATGTTTGCCGCGGATATAGATGCAAACAAAGATCAAATAGAAGTAGAGGTAAGGGGAAAGCGTGTCTGCGTCATCGGCGGAGCCGGAAGTATAGGTTCGTCATTCATCAAAGCATTACTGCGGTTTGAACCGAAGCAGTTGATAGTGGTCGACCTCAACGAGAATGGCTTGGCTGAGTTAACTCGTGATTTACGTAGTAGCGCCAATGTTATAGTGCCGGAAGATTATCGCACTTACACGCTCGATTTTGCAAGTCCTATTTTTGAGCGCATTTTCCGCGAGGAACAAGGCTTTGATATTGTTGCTAATTTTTCCGCGCATAAACATGTCCGCTCGGAGCGCGACAAATACTCGGTGCAAGCACTGATAGAGAACAATGATATCAAGGCGAAGAAGTTGATGGACTTGATGATGGAGTATAAGCCGGAGCATTTCTTCTGTGTGAGCACGGACAAAGCTGCCAACCCTGTGAACATTATGGGAGCCAGCAAGCGCATCTTGGAAGATTTGATCATGGCATATTCTTCGGAATATAACGTAACAACAGCTCGTTTTGCAAATGTGGCGTTCTCTAATGGGTCATTGCCGGATGGCTGGTTGCACCGTCTGCAGAAACAGCAGCCGTTGGCAGCTCCGAATGATGTGAAACGTTATTTTGTTTCTCCCGAGGAAAGCGGACAGATATGTTTGTTGGCGTGCATATTAGGTAAGAGTGGAGAGGTTTTCTTCCCTAAATTGGGCGAGGAACAGATGTTAAAGTTCTCGGATATATGTGATGATTTCATTCGTGAACAAGGCCTGCAAAAACATCTTTGCGCTACAGATGAAGAAGCGAAGCAATGCGCCGCTTCGTTAAACCTTCAACCTTCAACGTTAAACGACTATCCGGTAATCTACACCGGCAGTAACACCACCGGAGAAAAAGCATACGAGGAGTTTTATGTTGAGGGCGAGAAAATCAATACCACTCGTTTCCAGAGTCTGGGTGTGGTGGAGCAATCGCAGCGTCATTCGATGCCGGAGGTAAATCAATTATTCGAGCAGTTGGAATCGATCTTTGCTCATTCGGACTTCACAAAAGCAGAGGTGGTTGACACAATTAAATCTTTTATCCCGACTTTCGAACACGAGGAGAAAGGAAAGAATCTGGATAGTAAAATGTAATTGAAATGGCAGATTATAAACAAATAGTAGATTTCATTCGTGACCTGTACGACACATCGGATTTTGTGCCCCTGGCAGTTCCGAAGTTCATCGGTAACGAGAAAAAGTACCTCAACGAGTGTATTGATACCACCTTTGTCAGTAGCGTTGGTAAGTTCGTGGATCGTTTTGAAGAAGACATGGCACGTTATACGGGTGCCAAACGCGCGGTTGTGTGCGTCAGTGGAACCAATGCACTGCACATGGCGTTGATGCTTGCCGGAGTGGAGCGCGATGATGAAGTGCTGACACAAGCATTGACATTCATCGCTACCTGTAATGCCCTCAGTTATATCGGTGCTCATCCTGTATTCTTGGATGTGGACCTAGAGACGATGGGGTTGTCTCCTGATGCCGTGAAAGAGTGGCTCGCTAAGAACGCCGAGATACGCAATAATCAATGCTATAACAAACGTACCGGTCGCAGAGTGAAAGCCTGCGTACCGATGCACACGTTCGGTCATCCGGTTCGTTTGGATGAACTCGTTGCGGTGTGTGAAGAGTATCACATTGAGTTAGTGGAAGATGCCGCAGAAAGTATAGGTAGCCTTTATAAAGGCAAACACACCGGAACCTTCGGCAAAATAGGTGCGTTGAGCTTCAATGGCAACAAGACTATCACCACCGGTGGCGGAGGAATGTTGCTATTCAATGACGAAGAGTTAGGCGCTTATGCCAAGCATCTCACTACGCAAGCCAAGATTCCTCATCGCTGGGAATTCCGCCATGATCATATTGGCTATAATTATCGAATGCCAAATATCAATGCCGCCCTTGGTTGTGCGCAGTTGGAGCATATTGAGGAATACGTGGCGGACAAACGTGCTACAGCAGCAGCCTATCGTGATTATTTCAGCCGAATGGATGGCATAGAGTTTTTCGTGGAACCGGAGAACACCCGCTCCAACTATTGGCTGAATGCAGTGTTACTACCCAATCGCGAAGAACAGCAAGCGTTCTTGCAATACACCAATGATAACGGTGTCATGACTCGCCCGATCTGGGAACTCATGAACCGTTTGCCGATGTTTGAGCACTGCGAAACTGACCATCTGACCAACACCCAGATGTTCGCAGATAGAGTAGTGAACATCCCAAGTAGCGTGAGATTGTAAGTAACAATCTTGGCTTTAAAAATAATTTGAAAAAACTATTTTATTATGATAAAGAGAATTGTTATTAAGAATTTCAAATCAATTACTGAGATGGAGATACCATTAGGAAAAATTAATGTGTTAATTGGAGCTAATGGCGTTGGGAAAAGTAATATTTTGGAAGCGGTAGGGATGGTCGCGGCATATGGTGATGATGAGATAGACTTAAATAAACTATCTCAAGCCGGTATACGTGTCGCAAGACCCGATTTGATGGTTAATTCTTTTTTAGGAGAACAACAAAAGAATAAGATTGAGATAGAGGTATATA
>JAFPJV010000016.1 GCA_017425065.1 Paludibacteraceae bacterium | reverse complement strand
TGGACGGCGTTCCAGCCGGCTTGCATATCAATCTTGACCTTATCCGCCAAGAATTGGATAGAAGAGCAGGAAAAAACTCCCTTCCCTTTAGGGAGGGGACGGGAGTAGGCTGCTCCCCACGCGCATTGCGCGAACCCGACGAAGTCGAATGGTTGAGCGGAGTCATGGAAAGTGACAAGGTGACAAAGGACAAAGTACAAGGGAGTTTGGTCACGCTTGGAACCCCGATTGCCTTTATCATCCGCAACCGGGACGCGCGTCCGGAGGATTACGAATACCTTCGTCACACCTACCGCGTCGGACATGCCGACCGTGTCTATGAGCAGAAATACGGCATTCGCGACTGGCGTGGAGGCGGACGTGCCTCCGCCCGCGAGACAGCCGCACGCGTCGTAGCCGGCTGCATCGCCAAGCAACAGTTAGCCGCCAAGAACATCTCTATCCACGCCGAACTTGTGCAAGTGGGCGCCGAAACCGATTCCGCCAAGTTTGGCGAAACCATTGCCCGCTACCAAGCCGACGGCGACTCCATCGGCGGCATCGTTGAGTGCCGCATCAGCGGACTGCCTGTCGGCACCGGCGAACCGATCTTCGACAAACTGCAAGCCCATCTGGCCTTTGCCGTCATGAGTATCAATGCCTGCAAGGGTTTTGAATACGGCACCGGTTTTGGCGGCGTCACTGAGCCCGGCTCAGCCATCAATCATATCTCCGGCGGCATAGCCGGAGGCATAGCCGATGGCACCGACATCATCTTCCACTGCGTCTTCAAACCCACCCCTTCCACGCCAAAAGCCCTCAAGCAGATGGTAAATGGTACATGCCCAAATGAACAAACAGGCGACCAACCTGTAAAAGTTGGTCGCCATGATGCTTGTGTTGCCACTCGCGCCGTGCCGGTTGTAGAAGCCATGACGGCTCTGGCACTTGTCAATCTGCTCGATTAGTCCATAATGACCGGTTTGTGCTTCGGCACTAACATCTTCATCACACTCCAGCCGATCAGGTAAGCCACCGCACAGATACAGAAGATAATCATGTAACCTGCCGGTTTGCCGCTAAAGCCTGCAAACTGGAATGCTTCACCCATCTTTTCAGCATGGGTAAAGAGCATACCCGAACCCTTGTTGATCAGGAACGAACCTACACCGCCTGCCATCGCACCGATTCCGGTAATGGTGGCAACAGCCGACTTCGGGAACATGTCACCCGTCGTGGAGAAAATGTTCGCAGACCAGGATTGGTGTGCTGCTCCCACGATACCGATGATGATCGCTACTGCCCACGGACCATATATGCCGCCTAAGGGTTGTGCAAACAACGCAAAGATCGGGAAGAAAGCAAAGATCAACATCGCACGCATTCGGCCTGCATAAGGCTCCATGCCCTTCTTCTCCACAAAGATCTTAGGCAGATAGCCGCCAAACAGCGACACAACGGTTACAATCGCATAAAGCGTAAAGATCAACGCAATACCCTGCGGATCACTGGCTTTGATACCAAACTGATCCTGGAAATATGCCGGTGCCCAGAACAGGAAGAACCACCAAACGCCGTCCGTCATAAACTTACCGAACGCAAACGACCAGGTCTGTTTGTGCTTGAACGCCTCAACAAACGACATCTGCTTCTCCTCCTTGCTTTCGACTTTCGACTCTTGACTTTCGACTTCATCCGAATGGATATACGCCAGTTCTGCTTCGTTCACATGTTTCGACTCCGTCGGTTTGTCATAGACAAAGATCCAGACACCAGCCCAAACGAAGCCCAACGCACCGATGATGATAAACGCCCATTCCCAGCCTAAAGCCTTGGCGAGCAATGGAATAGTAGCCGGAGCAGCCAACGCGCCGACCGAAGCACCTGCATTGAACAGTGCCGTAGCAAACGCACGGTCTTTCTTCGGGAAATACTCTGCCGTCACCTTGATGGCTGCCGGGAAGTTACCGGCCTCGCCAAGTCCCAAGATCAGACGGCAAGCCAGGAACAGCCATACACTCACCATCGAAATACTGCTCACGATAGCACCTGTCGCATTCAGCAACGCAGCCTTGTCGGCAACGCCCACGATATGCTCGGTCACAAAACCGCAGCCTGCATGCATTACCGCACCTATCGACCAAATGATGATCGCCCAGAGATAGCCTTTCTTTGTGCCCATCCAGTCGATAAACTTACCGGCAAACAGGCAGAAAATAGCATAAGCGATGGAGAACACACCCGTTATCGTTCCGTAGTTGTCATCTGTCCAGTGGAACTCAGGCTGGATAAACTCCTTGAAAGTCAACGACAGAACCTGACGATCCATATAGTTGACTGTGGTGGCGAAGAAAAGCATCGCACACATGACCCAACGCCAGTTGGTCATAATTTCTTTTTTACTCATAAAAAACAAATTTATTTACGATTTAACAATTTACGATGTACGATTGATGTATGATTGCTCGCTTGCGCGAGTTATTTACGATTTACATGAGGTAGCGACCTTCGTCCTTTGTCTCCTTCGTAAATCCTTCGTACATCGTACATATATCCTTCGTCCTTCAGACATTATTTCCGGCACGCGGAAATAATGTCAAAACACTCTTTGCACTTGTCGGTCACGTACTTCCAGTCGCCGGCTTTTACTTTGTCGCTCGGGAATAGCTTGCTGCCCATACCAACGCAATAGACACCTGCTGCGAACCATTTCTCCAGATTCTCTTTCTCCGGAGCCACGCCACCCGTAACCATAATCTTCGACCACGGCATCGGAGCCATCAGACCTTTCACGAGATTCGGACCAACAACATCGCCTGGGAAGACCTTCGTGAAGTCGCAGCCTACCTCCTGTGCCAGACCGATCTCGCTCGGAGTCAAGCAACCCGGACAGTACGTCACGCAACGACGGTTGCAGACAACCGCGATATCCTTGTTGAACAACGGACCTACTACGAAGTTAGCGCCTAACTGCAAGTACAGCGAAGCTGTCGGAGCATCCACGACGCTACCGATACCGAGTGCTAATTCCGGGCACTCCCGGGCTACCCACTTGCTCAGTTCGCCGAACACCTCGTGCGCAAAATCGCCACGGTTGGTGAACTCGAACGCACGTACGCCGCCTTCGTAACAAGCCTTAATCACGTTCTTGCAAACCTCCACATCCTTGTGGTAGAACACAGGAACCATCGGTGCAGCCTTAATCTTGGCCATCACCTCAAACTTATCAAATTTTGCCATCTATTTTAAATTTACGATTTAACAATTTACGATGTACGATTGATTTACGAAGGGATATATTTACGATTTATCTCGCTCTGACGCATCCATCTTGTTTTTGGTAGTCAATATGGATTTGGTTGTTATCTTCCGAAGTTCAACGCTTTCATCATAAAGATCCTGAACTCTCGTTTTTGGTAACATTCCGCTATCTATAATCAAACTAAGCCAATGAGATGTCTCGTCAATTTCCTCTTCAACCATTTTAAGTTTATTAAGGAAATCTTTATCGGATTTTGCGATGCAAGCAGCTCGGTAATTTGCCGATGGGGATGTTCCCGAACGAATGATTTGACGGGCTATCGCCATACTGGAAATCGTATTGGGCATAGCATCAACTAACTTTATAATCCGCAACGCAAATATGCGATAGCGTTCTTTAAGTTCTTCTTTCGTCATTATCCTTCGTACTTAAATAAAAATCGTAAATCCCTCGTACATCGTACATCAATCCTTCGTACTTACGCTTTAGCGTTGTACGCGTCCATTTGCGTTACCTCCTGCAAGGCTCAGTACTTCGTCTTCGCTGACGAGGTTGTAGTCACCATTGATCGTGTGCTTCAATGCGCTGGCTGCCACTGCGAACTCAAGAGCCGATGCCTGGTCGCCCGGATACTTGAGCATACCGTGAATCAAACCGCCGGAGAACGAGTCACCGCCACCTACGCGGTCGATGATCGGGTTGATCTCATAGCGTTTGCTCTGATAGAACTCCTTGCCGTTGTATATCATCGCCTTCCATCCGTTGAATGTAGCACTGAAGCTCTCACGCAGCGTCGAAACAACATACTTGAAGCCGAACTCTTTCATCATCTGCTCGAAGATTCCTTTGTAACCTTCCGCATTCGTCTCGCCTCCTTCCACATCGGCATCGGGCTTGAAACCGAGACAGAGTTCTGCGTCTTCCTCGTTACCGATACATACATCCACGTACTTCATCAACGGACGCATGATCGAGATAGCTTTCTCGCTGGTCCACAGTTTCTTACGGAAGTTCAGATCCACGCTCACGCATACACCGTGGCGCTTTGCTGCCTCGCAAGCCAGTTTGGTGATTTCAGCCGCCTTGTCCGAGATAGCCGGCGTG
>JAFPJV010000015.1 GCA_017425065.1 Paludibacteraceae bacterium | reverse complement strand
GCTCTGTTTGCCATGGGCGCAGAGGCAGCCCCGCAGATTCAGCGTGCCGAGCCGCTCAACTGGTGGACGGGCATGCACACACAACTGACACTTATGCTTCAGGGACAGGACTTGGCGGATGCCAAAGTGGAAATCCATCTGCTCAAAGACGGCGTACCCGAACGCTGCAAAGCCAAAGGTCTCACCGTTCGCGGACAGCATAATGCCGAGAGCAAGAACTATCTGTTCGTGGATCTCAACGTCAAGCGTGCCGGCACCTATCGCATCACGCTCACCAAAGACGGACAACAGGCTTCGTGGGACTACCAGATTCGTGAGCGCGAGAAGAACACGCAACGCGAGTCGTTCTCCAGCAAGGACGTGGTGTATCTGATCATGTCCGACCGCTTTGTGGACGGCGATCCCTCGAACAACGACACGCCCGACACACGCGAGAAAAGCAACAAGCAGAACGTCCACGGCCGCTTCGGAGGCGACATAGCCGGCATCATGCAGCAGCTGGATCATATCGCCGACCTGGGTGCCACGGCTATCTGGCCGACGCCGATGCTGGGTGACGACGAAGCCGAATGGAGTTACCATGGCTACGCATGCTCCGACTACTATCATATCGACCCGCGCTACGGCTCGAACGAGCTGTACTGCCAACTGGTAGAGAAAATGCACGAGAAAGGGCTGAAGATGATCATGGACATGGTGCCCAACCATTGCGGTGCCGCCCACTGGTGGATGCGCGACCTGCCTTATCAGGACTGGATAAACCAGTTCCCCGAATTCACCAACACGCCCAACGCTTTCTCCACCAACTACGATATCAACGCCTCACAGTACGACCGAAAGATGTCCAACCGCGGCTGGTTCGACCGTCCGATGCCGGACATGAACCTGGAGAACAAAGACCTCCTGAAATACTTCCAGCAATGGGCTATCTGGTGGATTGAATACGCCCGGCTTGACGGTCTGCGCGTGGATACCTACCCTTACATCGAGAAACTGCCCGCCGCCGAATGGCTCAAAGCGATTCGCGACGAGTATCCATGGATCAATATCGTAGGCGAGTGCTGGACACGTCCGGCGTCCAATGTTGCTTACTGGCAGTCCGGCGCCCTCAACTACGACGGCTTTGACAGCCATCTGCCCACCGTCATGGACTTCCCCGTAGAAGAAGCTATCCGTCAGGCATTGGAGAACGACGGCAACTACTGGGGCGGCGGTATGACCAAGGTATATGACGCCGTGGCAAGCGACTACCTCTATGCCGATGTCAACAAACTGCTGCTCTTCCTCGGCAACCACGATATGGATCGCTTTGCCGATGTAGTGAAAGACGGCGACCCGCGCCGCGTCAAATTAGGCAACGTGTTGCTGGCAACGATGCGCGGCATTCCGCAGATATTCTACGGCGATGAGTACGGCCTGCGTTCCGCCGACCGCAGCCTCGGACATTCGACACTCCGTATGCCGTTGCCCGTAGGCGATCAGGTGACACCCGAAATGAAAGATATGTTCGATTTCCAGCGCCGGCTGTTCCAGTTCCGCAAACAGGAACCCGTGCTCCAGACCGGTCGCACCATGCATTTCATCACCCGCGACAACACCTACGCTTATGTCCGCTACAACGACGATTGCGCCGTGCTGGTCTATATCAACGCTGCCGAGAACACGCGTTTCATGCCGGTGGAGCAATACGAAGAGATACTCTGCAAGTACCAGCCGACAGGCAAGGACCTGCTGAGCGGACACATGTACAACCTCAAACAACGTATGCCTATCGAAGTGCCGCCACTGAGTGCACTCGTGATCAAACTGAATAAAAAATGAGAAAAATCGGATTCATCCTGTCTGTCGCCGTACTGCTTTTATGCGGCTGCCAGACAAAACAGGACTCACCCGTTCGGATGGTGAGCCATACCTATACGCTCCACACCAACGACACCATTTCCGAATTGTCGCCCTCGACGCTTCATATGGATTTCAAGGTGGAGTGGCCGTGCCGCGAGGACAGTGCTATCGAGGCCATCCGCCAGAGTGTGCTTAACAACGTATTCGGTCCTTATGCGCCCGGGCATACTATCGAAGATGTTTTGCTGCTCTTTGCCGACACTATTCGCGAGGAATACCGCTCCGAATTAGCTGCCGACGAAGAGGAAGGATACATCAATGAAGAAGGCAGCCGCACCGAATATATCATGCGCTTGTCCATTGACGACCCGTGCGAGTGTTTCCTCAATTTTGAATTGTACTGCGAGGAAAACAACAACCAGGCACCGCATGGTACGCACTCGACATACTATTATTGCTACGACCGTCGTACCGGCCAGAATATAACCGAAGACCAGCTCTTCAAAGGTGATTACAAAGAAGAACTGACAAAACTTATCACCGAGGCTATCTGGCGTTCCTATCGCACCCGAGGTGCAGTACGTAGCCTGGAATTTGTCGGACTGGATGTAGAAGAAGCCGAACCGAACGAGAACTTCTACATATCGGGCGACTGCATTACCTATTATTATCAGGAAAACGAACTCGGCTGCTATGCTGCCGGTCCGCAAACGGCTGTCGTTCAACTGGAAGACATGCGCGAGTACTTGCGCGACACAACCATCATACATCACCATGAATAATACCATTGAAATGAGCCTGATGGACGCCGAGGAGCGCCAAATGGTGGAATATATCTGGAACTTGATTCCCGAAGAAGACCGACACGGCATGTCGCCGGACGACGTGTTGCTTGTGCTCGATTTGGTAGATGATTATCTTGAATCAAAAGGTCTGTTGGTCTATCACGGCGACGAAGCCGAGTACTTAGACGGCGACATCGACGAGACCGAACAGCTCGGCTATATCATCGAAGCCGTCAAGAAAGAAGGCCGCCAACTAAGCAGCCTGCAAGTACAACTTATCCTGGACGGCGAATTGCAATACGGCATTGAACAAGGATACTATGAAGAAATTGAATAATTTTACACAACGAACATTGAGCGGCGCGGCATATGTGGCCGTTGTAGTCGCTTCCATACTTACCCACCCGCTTGCCTTCGGCGCAGTTTTTGTGATTGTCAGCATGCTCGCCGTTCGCGAGTTTCACCGGCTGATGCACAGTTCGCCGCAACTGACAGCCCTTTCCATGGTAGCTGCCGCATGGCTCTTTGCCGCACTTTGGGTTCCTTGCATGGCTGAAGACGAAACGGCAATCGGCATTTCGTTCTGTCTGATGTTTGTCTATGGACTCATCGTCGTTACCGGTCTGTTGGCGGAACTGTGGCTCAAAGCCGAAAATCCCGTTCAAAACTGGGGCAACCTGTTGCAGTCGCAATTCATGATTGCCCTGCCGTTTGCCCTGATGTCCACATTGGAATATATGGACAAATACATCCTGTTGGCGGTCTTCGTGCTTATCTGGGTCAACGATTCAGGTGCCTACTGTGTAGGCGTACTGACTGCCAAACGCCCGAACGGAAACCATAAGATGTTTCCTCGCGTCAGCCCCAAGAAAAGTTGGGAAGGACTCGCAGGCGGCATTGTGCTGGCCATGGGTGCCGGTGCACTGTTGGCTTGCTTCGGATGGTTTGACAACATCGGCGACATCAACCCTTACCTCATTGGTATATTGTTTGCCTTGGTCGTATCCGTAGCAGGCACCATAGGCGACCTGATGGAATCGCTCTTCAAGCGCACCATAGGCGTGAAAGACTCCGGCAATTTCCTGCCAGGTCACGGCGGTGTCTTGGATCGCTTTGACTCCATATTGCTTGCTATTCCGGCCGTATTGGTATTGATCGTAACACTCGCCACCTTTTCCGCCTGATGAGCCTCATGCTTCGCATAATGCACCGTTTGGCGGACTGGTTGCTTTATCCGCTGATATATCACGTAGTGCGATATCGCCGTCGTCTGGTGCGCAAAAACCTGCGAAACAGTTTTCCCGAGAAGCCGGAGAAAGAGATCCGACAGATAGAACGCCGTTTCTATCACCAGTTCTGCGACACGATTGTAGAAACGATATACGGCTACTGGATGGACGAAACCGAAATGCGTCGTCATATGGTTTTTCATAACGCGGAGGAGGTAAACCGGCTCATTGACGCTACCGGAGGTGCTATAGGCATGCTGGCGCATTGCGGCAACTGGGAGTGGCTGGCAAGTTTCCAGCAGTGGGTAACACCCGGCGTCACCGAACTGAACGTCTATCGCCGCCTCAAGAACAAGA
This sequence comes from Paludibacteraceae bacterium, assembly GCA_017425065.1. Lineage (GTDB taxonomy): Bacteria > Bacteroidota > Bacteroidia > Bacteroidales > Paludibacteraceae > Colicola. The sequence continues at coordinate 10,936 of JAFPJV010000015.1, read as the reverse complement.
CATTCGACCGGCTGATGCTCGCCATACGCGCCAAACGAGGAGGCGTTTGCGTCGAGAAACAACGTATTCTGCGGGAAATGCTGCGATACCGTTCAGAGAACAAACCGGTTGCCATAGGCATGCTCTCCGACCAGAAACCTCGTCCGGAAGTGACCCGCACATGGACAACTTTTCTGAATCAGGAGACAGGCTTCCTCGACGGAGGAGAAGTGCTGGCGAAGAAATTCGGCTATCCTGTTGTCTATTTGTACGTCACGCGCCCGCGAAGAGGCTATTACGAAGTGGATATGCGCGTATTGGCTGCCGATCCGAAACAGACAGGCGACGGAGATATAACGCGCGCGTATGCGAATATATTAGAGGAAAATATAAAGGAACAACCGGAACTATGGCTTTGGACCCACAATAGGTGGAAGTGGAAAAGAAATGAAATGTAGTATCGTCATATTGAATTGGAACGGAGCAGAGATGTTGCGCCACTATCTGCCATCCGTCATAGAGCATAGTGCCTTGCCTGATTGTGAGGTCGTTGTGGCCGACAACGGTTCGTCGGATATCTCGTTGGATATCGTGCGCAAAGAATTTCCGTCGGTACGTGTCATTTCGCTTCGATACAACTACGGATTTGCCGAAGGCTATAACCGCGCCATCGAACAGGTGAAAAGCGAATACGTCGTGTTGCTTAATTCGGATGTGGAAGTGACGGCTGGCTGGTTAGAGCCTGTATTGAATTACATGGACGCTCATCCGGAAGTGGCTGCCGCGCAACCCAAGATACGCAGTTGGCGCGTGCGGGAGCAGTTTGAGCACGCCGGTGCAGCCGGAGGCTATCTGGATATGCTCGGATATCCTTACTGCCGCGGACGTATTTTAAGCAGTATAGAAACAGACAACGGGCAATACGACGAAACGGCAGATATATTCTGGGCAAGTGGCGCCTGCATGTTCATGCGTCGCGACGTCTATACCAAAGAAGGCGGACTCGACGACGATTTCTTTGCCCACATGGAGGAAATCGATCTGTGTTGGCGACTCAACTGCCGCGGCTACCGCGTGGTTTGTGTGCCTGAATCGGTGGTGTATCACTTGGGTGGCGGATCGCTCAAATACGAGAGTCCGAAGAAGACGTATCTCAATTTCCGCAACAACCTGCTGATGATATACAAGAACATGCCGTCCGACCGTCTATGGAAAGTTGCCTTCTGGCGCTGGGTGCTGGATTATGCGGCAATGGCGCACCTGTTGGCAACCGGCAAGATGCGCAACGCATGGGCTGTTGTACAAGCCCGCTGGGATTACCACATGATGAAACGCACGTTCAAAAACAAACGGCAGGAGAATATGCAAAAAGCTACTATACTCCACCCTGACACAATTATTCACCGTAGTATTCTTTGGGATTACTACTTCCGCGGAATACGATAATTTCTGCCAACTGATGACCGTTTTGGCACGATTTGTTTACAAAAAGTAAAAAAAATTTGGCTATATCATTTATTTTTTGTATCTTTGTCGCCGAAATGTAACATACGCATACGCGCATACATGAAACATAAGTAAAAACACATCCTAACCACTATATTTTTTAACCCTCAAATTCTGCATTTATGAAAACAAGAATTTTTGTATGTTTATTCTTTGCTGCTTCGCTGTTAGCGTCGTGCGGAACACACCAGACGGCTGCTTACGGAAATCGCGAATCGGTAGTTGTTAATGTAGAGGCCGGAGGTATCTATGCCGTTCAGGCCCGCGGTCGCGCCATGAAGCACGACGTATTGGAGACCTCGCGTTACGAAGCGATGGCTGCTGCCAAACGTCAGGCTGTAAACGATGTGCTCTTTGAGATTCTGCAAACCCGCAACATGACGGAGAAGTCGCTCAAACCCATCTTGATGGAGGTGAACGTTAAGCAGAAAAACGAAGACTACTTCAATGCTTTCTTCTCCAAAGATGGCCCGTGGAAAGAATACGTGAAGAACTCGGGTAACCGTGGTACGACAACCGTACGCTTCAGCAAGACCGCCAATGAGATGGTCTGCGACCTGATTGTGTATGTTGACCGCGTTGGTCTGCGTGAGCGCATGAAAGCAGACGGTATCCTGAAATAATCAGCATTATCATCAATTCAATAGGACGTAGCCGAAAATCCTATAAAGAGTAGGCTCAACAAACATTTTATTCTATGACAAAAAAATTATTCGCATTTGCTGTAGTCGCTGCCTTCTTGGCAATGCCTATCTATGCTAAGACTACCAAGCAGTATCAGCGTCCGTCATTGCACACCGTGCTCCTGACGACCAAGAAAGATGCTGCCAAAGGTACTATCCAGATTGCAGACCCCGAGATTCTCGGTTATGCTGCCGAATCATGGAATCTGTACACCAAGCCGGCTCTCTACAACGATTTCGCTGTTCCCTTCAAGAGTCTGGAGGTAACTACTGCCAAAGGTTCGATCATGGAGGTGATGAATCAGTACAACAACAAGGGTTCGATGGCCAATATGAGCATAAGCGAACTGAAGAACATCGTTGATCTCTTCCAAGGTAAGAAGTACCGCGAAGACTTGAAGAAAGACGTTGAGACAGTATCGGACGAGATTGCTCACCAGTTGGTTGCTAAATGGTGGGGCATCAAGAAAGATGGTTCGTACAACTGGGATCTTCTCTTCGAACTTGCTTGCTATTCTGCTACGCAGAACCAAGCCAACGATGCAGCCATGAGCACCATGGGAGCCGCTAACGAACTCTTCAACGAGTTGGCAGGTCCTACGATGGCTAACACCTTCGTTACCTTCACCAAACTCGACTTCTACGAGAACGAGCCGATTGCTACCTTCATTAAGAACATCATGTACACCGTGGCCAGCATGACGCCGAGTCCCGGTAATCTGGCTGTTCAAATTGCGGCGGACAAGACCTATGAGTCCACGCGCGAAGGATACACCGCATTTGCCAATGCCCTGCTCTATCAGTTGGAGTGGAACGACTCGATTGCAAACGAGTTCTACAACCTCTGGACCACCGACAAGAAAGGCAATCAAGTGATTGACATGAAGAAATTCAATGCCATGAAGTTCAACCTCCGTTATGTGGGTAACACCGGTTCGAAAGTGACCTGCATGATGAAGAAGGGAGACAAGGGCAAAGATGCGCAGCACATGGTTCATAAAACCATCTTCAAGACTCTGGACAAACAGTTTGCCGACCTGCAGGCTGCTTACGAAGAGTTCCGCCCGATGGTGCCGATTCTCGGTATCGATGCAAAGGGTGGTATCATCGCCGACATGGGTACCAAAGAAGGTATCAAAGTGGGCGACAAGTTCAACATCCTGGAGCCGATCACCAACGAGAAAGGTATCACCAAATACAACTACAAAGGCACCGTTAAGGTGGTTAAGTGGTCGAGCGACAAAGAGGGTGAGTTCGTTGACGGCGTATGGAACAATGCCGAGATTGACAATGCAACGGCTGCTACCGAGGCTGATGGCTCGGAAGACATCGTTGGTTCGCACCTGAGCAAATTCAAAAATGCTTCCCCGAGTTGGTTTGTTAAACGTACTAAAAAATAAACAGTTATCATGAAAAAGTTATTAGTAGCCATTTTGGCAGTTATCATGTTTATACCTGCTTTTGCCGGTAAGAAACAAGACAAGCAAACATTAGTTTGGAACTATGAGGTGCAAGACCTCGCAGTCGTTGCAAAAGACGGCAAGTCGGTTATCTTCAAGATCTGGTCGTACGACAAGAGCGAGAAGAAAGCTATCGCACAGGCTCGCAAGAACGCTGTTCATGCAGTGATCTTCAAGCAGATCGGTTACAACCCTGCTCTCGCAGGAACCGAGTCGGTAGAGGCAGAGCACGCTGATTTCTTCAAAGAGTTCTTTGCAGACGGCGGCGCTTATATGCGTTTCGTTACGATGGCTAACAACGGTGCTATCGGGGCCGGTGACAACATCAAACTGAAAGGCCAGTACAAAGTGGGTATCAAGGTTACGGTTAACCGCGCCGACCTGCGTAAATATCTTGAGGAGAAAGGTATTCTTCAGTCGATGAATTCGCTCTTCTAATCTGAACAAAACAAATTGTAGAACAAATAAGATTTTAATTGTTATGAAAAAAATCACTTTATTGGCCGCAACGCTTGTATTTGCAACCGGTATGTTTGCACAAGCTGTTCAGCCGAGTATGATGGTGTTCCCATCCAAAGCATGGTGCCACGATAACGGCTTTGAGAAAACAGTCGTTAAAGAGAACGGAAAAGAAGTACGTGTTCAAGAGTACGACAAAGCATTTACCGACAACCGCGACCTTGGTCCTGCCGTTCGCACAATTGGTGGAATGATGCAGGAGCGCGGCTTCCAGCTCATCGACCTTCAGCAACAACTGGCAAGTCAGGATCTCGAGACAGCTCTGGACAATGCCGATGATTATGGCGTAGAGGTTTCGGCTTACGACAAACTCGTTGAGGCTGCCGGTCCGGATATTGCTCTGCATATCAACTACTACACCGAAGAGCAAGGTCCGCGCGTAACGATTTTCTACGACCTGACAGCATTCGATGCTTACACCAACAAGCAGGTAGCTACCACCGGACTCGTATCCCACGGACCCGTGATGAAAGCCCCGTTGCAGAACCTGTTGCAGACCGCCCTGCTCGGTAGTATCGACAAATTCAACGCTCAACTCATGCAGCACTTCATGGAAATGAAGGAGAAAGGTCGTGAGATCAGCGTTCGCATCAACACCCGCAGTGGATGGGAAGACGGCCTTGAAACCGAAATCAACGGCAAGGAGTTGACCGAGATTATCGAAGAATGGATGCAGAACAACTGCGTTTCCGGTCGTGCTCACCAGAAGTCCGCTTCGGAGACCTCTATGTACTATGACAGCGCACGTATTCCTCTGTACGATGCCAACGGCCGTGCCGTACAAGCCAAACAATGGCTCAAGACACTGCAGAAAGACCTCAAGAAGATGGGTGTTCCCAGCAAGATTAAGACCCGCGGTCTGGGCCAGGCACAACTCATTATCGGTGAATAATACCATTTAAACAAGCGTGTTATTATGAAAAAGAGTATTATTATCGCGTTGTTCGCAGCCCTGACGCTTCCTATGTTCGCTCAGAACGAAGAGGGCAAGATGGACGATGCACAACGTATTGCTATCACTCCTTATACCGAGTATAGCTCAAGCTTCAACGCCCAAGTATCCAAGCAGTTGAAGAACAAGATGAACCAAATCCTCACCAAGCAAGGTCTTGCCGGTGAGCCTGGTCAACGCTTCATCATGGTAGCCAGCATCAATACCCTCACGGAGGATATCGTAGTTACCACGAAAGAGATGTATCAGTATGAGCTGGAGGTAAACTTCATCATTGGTGACGGTATTGACGGTATCAAGTATGCGATGGCTTCGCAGACCGTTAAGGGTCTTGGTGAGACCAAGGCTGATGCCTACATCCAGGCGCTGAAGAAGATCAAACCGAACGATCCGGCATGGCAGCAACTTGTCAACGATGCCAAGAAGAAGATCATTGAGTACTACAACTCGAAGTGCGACTTCATTATCTCTGAGGCACAAGCACTGGCTAAACAGCAGAAATACGATGAGGCATTGTTTAAGCTGATGTCGGTTCCTGATGTTTGCAAGGCTTGCTACGACAAGTGTCTGGCTGCAGCTGAACCTATCTTCCAGTCTTTGATTGACAACGAGGGTGCTCGTCTGTTGGCTGAAGCAAAAGCCATCTGGGCTGCCGGACAGGACGTAGCCGCTGCTAATGAGGCAGGTGCTATCCTTGCTCAAATCAATCCGCAGTCGAAGGCCTATCCTCAGGCTAATGCACTGGTTGCAGAGATTGGCAAGCGCGTAAAGGAACTGGACAAACGTGAGTGGGACTTTACGCTCATGGTTCACAAAGACAACGTGGATCTCAAGAAAGCACAAATCAAAGCGATGCGTGACGTAGGTGTTGCATTTGGTAACCACCAGCAACCGACGTATCACAACAACTTGATTAGTCGTTGGTAAGCCGCACAGCGTATCGTCTGCTGACGATACAAACATAAAAAGAAATGTGCAATTCGCACGAGAAATATCTCAGCGGGTTGCACATTTCTTTTTCGTGGGTATGTATTGAAGCGGGTTTGTCTTACTCCTTATAATAGATCATGTACTTGAATTCCGAACGGTCAATAGCCGTATAGCCGCTGTCACGCAGCATTTCTTCTACAGCACTATGTTTGTCCTTATACTCCGGCTTGGTGCGGAACGAAGGCGAGAAGAAGCAGAAAATGACTGGATGTTCCCTGCCCACTACTTCTGCATACCACTTGGTATAGACCGGATCGAATATATTCGACCAGAACTCATTATGCGCCGGTTGATGACAATGGGTCAGCGCCCGCATCATATGCTGTGCATCGCCTACGGCATAGACATGCGCCTTAGGACTATATTCGGCATAATCCTTCTCTATCTGCAGCATTTGGGTATTATATTCCTCGCTTATTCGCGTCAGGTGCATGATATCCGTCTGTCCCCAGGTCTTTTCCTCAAAGATATTATGACGACCTATAGCATTGGTCGAGAACCGCACAACAAAGAGCGCAGTGATAATAAACATAGCCGTCAGCACATAGCGTTGGCGGCAAGGCCATTGGATATATGCTGCCCACCAAGGCAATAGACACAGCAGTGCCGGAAAGAGTTTCATAAATCCGGTATCTGTTCCGAGCGAAGCCACGGTCATCATCATCAGCGAGCACAGAACAACCGTTAGCGGCAACAAGTGCTTGCCACGTTGCATCACAAGCACCAACGCACACAAAAGAACTATTGACGAAATAAGATATATCTGGTCCATGTTATACCACTGCGTTGCATGGCAGGCATATATGACCACATATAGCATCAATCCGCCCGTAGCAGCAGCGGCGAACCATTGCCACGCCTTATTTACCGGTCGTCCGGCAAGCCACAATCCGAATCCGAACGCTCCCCACAACGACATTCCGGCTATCAGTTTATAGCCGTTCTCGCCCATTTTCTGAAACATCAGATCCATGGTATGCTGTCCGACAGAGGCAGATATATGGTGATCCATACCATAGTACCACCCGATCAGCCCCAGACCATAGAGCAAAGCACCTCCCACAAGGCCGATAAGCAACGCCCTGTTTCTCCCTTGCCATAAATCCGTCCAAGGACGTTTGCGCTTCAGTATCGGCAACAGCATCCAAATCAGGATAACTGGCACCGCTAATATGTTCGGAAAACGAACCAGCAGCAAAGAAGCAATCAGTAGCGCGACAGCACATGCATAACGGGCTACCTGGAAGGGATCTTTATCGGATTTGCGAAAGAGCGTGACAAGCAGCGCAGAAAGCAGCAATACGCTGATTGATCCGGGTGAGAACTCCTGGAAAGAGCCGTATCCGACAAGCCAGTAGGTAATCGCCAGCCAATGGATGTTATCGCGTCGTTGTTCGCGTGAGAGCAGACACAAATACGGCAATGCCACGGCTATCGTGGTGCATAGCCATCCTAACAAGCGCATTGAGAATATCGTGCGGCCGAAAAGCAATATCCAGACATGCCCGAGAGCTATCGTGCCACACGCCATCCAGCCGGACTCCAAGAGCTCGCACTTGGTCATCCAATAGAACGGGTCTTTGGGATTGCCACCACCGCAGAAAATCCAAACGGTGGAATACGCCAATGCTGCCGCCAGAAGCGCCCATCCGATCCATTGTTTCCTCTGTTCAGGTTGCATAGTACTGATGAATCAGGTCAGTTATTTTGTCCACCTCTTCCAAACTCAAATCGTAGAAAAGCGGCAGTCTAACGAGACAGTCGGCATAACGGTCGCACTCGGGCAACTCTCGGCCGTCGTGACGCGACTTGTAGTACTCGGAGCTATGGAGACTCAGGTAGTGGAACACAGCCCCTACTCCATTCTCTTTCAGATATTTGATAAATGCCGTACGATGTTCATAGTCAGGGAAGACAAGATAGAACATATGGGCATTGTTAGTCGCATAATCCGGCAGGTCGGGCATAGAGAAACAGCCACGTTGTGCCAACGGCAACAGACGTTCGTAGTAGTGTTCCCACAGTTGGCGACGCTTAGCCTGTATCTCGTCAATGTTCTCAAGTTGCGCCCATAGGAAAGCGGCATTCACTTCGCTCGGGAGGAAACTGGAACCCATATCCACCCAGCCGTACTTGTTCACTTCACCGCGGAAGAACTCCGCACGGTTGGTACCTTTTTCCCAAATGATCTCTGCACGCCGTACAAAGCGCTCATCATTGACTACCAACAATCCACCCTCGCCACCAGCCGTGATATTCTTGGTCTCATGGAACGAGAATGCAGCGAGGTGACCTATCGAACCAAGCGGTTTGCCCTTATAATACGAATCAATGGCTTGTGCGGCATCTTCCACCACCAGCAGATGGTGCTTCTCAGCTACGGCCATGATGGCATCCATATCGCATGCCACACCGGCATAGTGAACCGGCACGATGACGCGCGTACGGGGCGTGATGAGCGACTCCAGCAGCTCAGCATCCAGGTTGGGGTTGCGCTTCATCGAATCGGCAAACACCACGTTGGCTCCCTCGCGCAGAAACGCCAAAGCCGTTGATACAAACGTATAACTCGGTACAATCACCTCATCTCCGGGCTTCAGTTCGCACAGCATGGCGCACATCTCCAATGCATCGGTGCCGGAAGTGGTAAGCAGCGTCTTGCGGAATCCGTAACGCGCTTCAAACCAAGCCTGACAACGTTTGGTAAACTCGCCATTGCCGGATAACTTACCGGCCAGCACGGCCTGATACATGTAATGGGCTTCCTTGCCCGTAAGATGAGGTTTGTTAAATGGTAAACTCATATAAAAAACACTATTACTCCTACTATAATAATTCCTATCGCTACTGCTTTGCGGCGCGTAATGGGTTCCTTGAAGATGAGCCAGGACAACGCAGGTACAAAGAAATAGGACATTGACTCAATGATACTCAACTCTTTGAGTTGCAGTCCTTGATGCATGCACCATATGTTTGCCACCATAGCCGCAAACATAAGCGTATAACCGCTGATAACCCACACGTTGAGATACTGGCGCCACCAAGGTGTGTATCCCTTTCTGGCTCCCTGCTTTAGCAACATCTGCGCACAGGCTGCTGCAAAAACAATGACTAATGCTATCAATCCGTATTTCATTGCCGCGCCAGAAGGGTTATACCGGTGATTATAATTATCGATCCGATGATATTCGGAATCGTGATACTTTCGCCAAAGAGCAAGGCGGCAATGAGCATCGTGAAGATAAGCGTCGTACCCTTGAACATATAGGCAGTGCCCAATTCGATACGCCGCAGCACTTGTTGCCAAAGGATCGCATATACCCCGATAATAGCTACTGCGCCTCCGAACCACAGCAAGTAGGGCCAGGAGAACTGTTCCGCCTTTGCCGCCATCTTGGTGCATATTCCGGTGCAGGCATATAGCATATTGATGCCCACCAGAGCTATTATGTCCTTTGCCTTGAACGTCATTCTGCTTTGCGAAGGAACTTAGCCGGATTGCCTACCCATATCTCGCGCTCGCCCACATCTTTGGTCAGTACAGCGCCCATGCCTATCGTTGCATAATCGCCGATCACGAGGTTCTCACGTATCGTGGAGTTCAATCCGATATGTACGCCGCGACCTATCTTGAGATAACTGCCCACACAAGCCTGTGCGGCAATATGGGTAAACTCGCCTATCTCGTTGTCGTGTCCTATCGTTGCTGCAACCATCACCAGACAGCCTCGGTCGAAATGCGTTCCCGGCGACACGCATACTTGCGGCATAATAACCGTGCCCGGCTCCATCCGTACGTTGGGAGCCACATAGGCTGACGGATGTACAAAGGTTGCCAACGACTCATCGCCGATGCCCAACTGCTCAAACAGATTCAGTCGCTCGCTTTGTCCGTCGATACGCAGGATCGTATTGATGAACAGATAGCCCTGATCGCGGAATTTAGGTGCCTCGGCTACTGTCCCGAGCACCGGATAATCGTCTATCAATTCTCCCACCGGCGTACGGTCGTTGAGAAAGCCGGCACACTCCAAATCAGTTGCTCCAAGACGCCCGGCATGGGTAATGGCATTGGCGATAACCGAACCGTTACCAAGTCCGCCCAAGATAAGTACTTTACGCATAACTAACAGATTTTCTCAATGATATAATTAGGACGCTTCTTGGTTTCCAAGAATACTTTGCCGATATATTCTCCCAGCACGCCCAGGAACGCGAAATTCAATCCAAACAAGAACAGCATCAGCACTATAGTACTGGTCCATCCGGTTACTACGTTGCCGAATATCTTGTAGAATATCAGGGCGATACCCACAATAAAACTAATCACGCTCATCAGTATGCCCATATACGTTACTACGCGTATGGGGAACATCGAGAACGAGAAGATACGCGCAAACGTCAGTCCGAACATCTTTCGGACGTTGTAGCCGCTCTTGCCTGCAAAGCGTGCGTCGCGCTTGAGCGGCACGATGGCATAATTGGCACCGATATAGTAAAGCAGGCTGAGCGTCGTAGAAGTCTTCTCCGGAAATTTCTTCAGCTCATCCACCACGCTGCGCCGGATAGCACGGAAAACGCCCAAATGTGGTGCGATATGAATCGATGTGATGGTGTTCGACACACGGTTGAACAGATTTGAAACGGTTCGTTTAGCCCAGGTGTCCTGACGTATCTGCCATTGGGCGATAGCCATCTGTGCACCTGACTTCTGCAAGGTCTCGATCAATGCGGGAATATCTTCCGGACGGTCTTGCAAATCGCTGTCCATCAGCACGACTATATCGCCGACGGATACGTTCAGGCCGGCTGCAATAGAGTTCTGCTGGCCGAAGTTACGCGCCAGT
>JAFPJV010000014.1 GCA_017425065.1 Paludibacteraceae bacterium | reverse complement strand
TGGACGCACGCGGTTACGGCATGGCTTCGGTGCGTTTTATCTGCGGTACGCAGGACACGCACAAAGAGTTGGAGCGCGTGATCAGCGAGTTCTTCGGCACAGAGGACACGATACTGTATGCCGCTTGTTTTGATGCTAACGGCGGACTGTTCGAACCGCTGCTGACAGCCGACGATGCTATCATCTCGGATGCGCTGAATCATGCGTCGATCATAGACGGCGTACGTCTGTGCAAGGCCGTACGATACCGCTACGCGAACGGCGACATGGCCGACCTGGAGGAACAGCTGAAGAAAGCGCAGGCACAACGGTTCCGTATCATTGCAACGGACGGCGTGTTCTCGATGGACGGCAATGTGTGTCCGCTGGACAAGATATACGAACTGGCGCAGAAATACAACGCGCTGGTGATGGTGGATGAGAGCCATTCGGCCGGCGTGGTAGGAAAGACGGGTCACGGCGTGACCGAGCTGTACGACATGCGCGGCAAGGTGGAGATCATCACCGGTACGCTGGGCAAAGCCTTCGGTGGATCGGTAGGCGGATTCACGACCGGCAAGAAAGAGATTATCGACCTGCTGCGTCAGCGTTCGAGACCGTATCTGTTCTCCAACTCGATACCGCCGATGATTGCTGCTGCTGGTATCAAAACGTTTGAGATACTGACGCGGAGCAACGAACTGCAAGACCGTCTGCATCAGAATACGGCCTATTTCGTGGAGAAGATGAAAGCAGCCGGTTTTGACATCAAGCCGACTCAGTCCGCTATCTGCGCCGTGATGCTGTACGACGCCCGTCTGAGTCAGGAGTTTGCCGCCGCTTTGCAGCAAGAGGGAATATACGTGACGGGCTTCTATTATCCCGTTGTGCCGCAAGGCCAGGCGCGTATCCGCGTGCAGGTTTCCGCCGCCCATACACGCGAGCAATTGGATAAGTGTATTGCTGCTTTTGTGAAGATTGGCACGGAACTTGCAGTACTGAAGTAAGTTGAGATTTGAAAGGATGAAAGCGCTTGTTAAGAAATATGCGAAGCCGGGCATCTGGATGGAAGAGGTGCCGATGCCGGAAGTGGGCGTAAACGATGTGCTCATCAAGGTGAAGAAAGCCGCTATCTGCGGCACGGATCTGCACATGTACAAATGGGATGCCTGGTCGCAGGAGCATTGCCGTCCGCCCTATACGATGGGACATGAGTTTGTGGGCGAAGTGGTCGATGTGGGCGAAGGTGTGCGCAACTTCTCGATCGGCGAACGCGTGACGGCCGAAGGACATATCGTCTGCGGGCATTGCCGCAACTGCCGCCGAGGCATGGGCCATGTGTGCGAGAACACCATATCGGTCGGCATCATGGGCAAGGACGGCTGTTTTGCGGAATATGTGACGATACCGGAGTCGAACGTGGTGAAGCTGCATCCGGAGATACCCGACGACTTTGCCGCCATCATGGATCCGTTCGGCAACGCTACGCACACCGCTTTGGCTTTTCCGCTGTTGGGCGAAGACGTGCTCATCACGGGAGCCGGCCTGATAGGCACCATGGCTGCGGGTATATGCCGCTTCGCCGGCGCGAAACATATCGTGGTGACGGACATCAATCCGCTGCGGTTGGAGATAGCGAAAAAGATGGGTGCGACCCTGACCGTTGACGGTTCGAAAGGCGAGACGATAGCCGACGCGATGTTCCAGTTAGGCATACGCGGCTTTGACGTGGGATTGGAGATGTCGGGTGCTCCGGCGGCCTTCAACGACATGATCGAGCATATGTACAAAGGTGCGAATATCGCCCAACTCGGTATCCTGCCGTCGAATACGCAAGTCAACTGGTCGGACGTCATATTCAATGCGCTGACTATCAAGGGTATCACGGGCAGACGCATGTGGGAGACGTGGTATCAGATGGAGCAGATGCTGCTCGGCGGACTGGACTTGACTCCGGTCATCACTCACCGCTTCCCGTTCGAGGAATTCCAGAAAGGATTCGACGTCATGGTAAGCGGCCAATGCGGCAAAGTACTGTTAGAATGGTAAATCGGAATACTCCGAATAATCCGAATAATCAGAATTATTAATTAACCCAAAATATTAACAACAATGAGAAAGTTTTTACTTGGCGCTCTGCTGCTCATATGCGGCACCGCACTGCTCTCGGCTCAGTCTCGCGAGGGACTCAGCGAGTACAAACTGGACAACGGACTCACCGTCCTGCTGTGGGAAGACCACGACCAGCCTGATGTGGAAGGCTACGTAGTGGTTCGCGCAGGTGCGGTGGATGAACCTACCGAGTACACCGGTCTGGCGCACTACTTGGAGCACATGCTCTTCAAGGGTACGCAGCGTATCGGTGCGCTTGACTGGGAAGCCGAGAAGCCTATTTACGATTCGATCATCGCGCTCTACGACGAGTACAGCGAGACGACCGATGCCAAGAAGCGCGAGCAACTCGCCACGCAAATCAACGAGTGCTCCATGCGCGAAGCCAAAGTGTCTTCTACGGAAGATTTCTTCAACCTGCTCGACCTGATCGGTGCAGAGGGTGTGAATGCCTATACGTCGTACGACGTAACGTGCTACCACAACTCGTTCCCTGCCGCTGAGATGTATCGCTGGTTGACCATCTTCTCCGACCGTCTGATCAATCCGGTGTTCCGTACGTTCCAGGCCGAGTTGGAGAACGTGTTCGAGGAGTATAACATGTATGCCAACGAGCCCTCGTCGCAGGTGCAGAACCAGTTGTTTGAGGACATCTACAAAGGCTGCCCATACGAGCGCAACGTGATCGGCAAGGCCGAGCACCTGAAGAACCCGCGTCTGAGCAAACTGATAGAGTTCTACAACACCTGGTATGTGCCTAACAACATGGCACTTATCCTGGTCGGCGATTTCGACTCCGAGTCGGTGAAACCGATGATCCAGGAGACCTTCTCGCGTCTGCAACCCAAGGATCTGCCTATTCGTCCCGTTTATCCCGAGACATCGTTTGCGGGCAACCCGACGAAGCACTACAAGATGGGTTACAACCCGCAGGTAGCATGGGTTTATCAGGGCTGCAAGGAGACAAGCCCGGATTACGATGTGCTGGAGTTCGTTTGCACCCTTCTGACCAACGGTCAGACAGGTCTGCTCGACAAGCTGAACATCAACGGTGACGTAGGCTATGCAGCCGCTTTCTGCGACGCACGCCGTAACACCGGCCGTATCATCATCGAGGCTGTGCCTTACTATGATGCGAACCAGCAGCAGTTCGAGTCGGACAAAGCGACCGAACGTATCGTGATGAAAGAGGTGGATCGTCTCAAGACAGGCGATATCCCGGAGGATGTCATCGCTTCCGTTAAGCGTATGTACGACCAGAGCTTCAAACTGGCTTTCGAGTCGTCGTCCTACAAGATGAACGCACTGGTTGACGCCTTCACCTACGGCAAACCCATTGACGATATCTTCACGGAGAACGAGCGCATTCAGGCGCTGACCAAAGATGAAATCATGCGCGTAGCGAAGAAGTACTTCGACGCCGACCATATGACGCTGTCCTTCGACGAGGGAACCGTCAAGGCCAACACGCTGCCGAAGCCGAAGATCAAACCGCTGGATCCTGTAAAGGACGCCCATACGGCTTATGCCGAGGCATTCAAGAAGCTGCCGAAGGGCGAGCTGAAGCAGACCTTCAACGACTTCAACGACGTGCAGATCTCGTCCTTGGGCGAGCACGTGACGCTCCACTACACGCCGAATACGAAGAACGACATCTTCTCGCTGGAGCTCCGCTACGGAATAGGCGAGCACGAAATGCCGTTGCTGCCCTATGTGGCCGAACTGATGAACGATGCCGGCGCTATGCCGAAGCTGGAAGGCAAGGACTTCAAGCTCCGTCTGGCAGACCTGGGTGCTTCGTTGTCGTACGGCTGCAGCGATTCGTACTTCACGATTTCTGTGACCGGCGAGGACAAGAACCTGGCAGAAATCATGCAACTCGTTAGCCGTCAACTGCTGATGCCGTATCTGGAGCAGAAGCAGCTGGATAACATCAAGGGATCGGCGTTCTACAGCCGTCTGAGCCGCTCGAAACGTACGGCCGCCCAGAAGTCGGCGCTGATGCAGTACGCTATGTACGGCAAGAAGTCGTCGTATCTGGACGAAGTGGCGTTCTCGGAGATATGGGGACTGGAGCAGCCGAAAGTGCAGACCCTGATCGGCGAGGCGCGTACCTATGCGCTGGATGTGTTCTACTGCGGAACAGTGGATAAGGAGGCGCTCGTAGCCGCTCTGCCGCTGACCGAGGGTATGAAGCCGTCGAACTCGCCGTTCATCCAGGACCGCGTGTCGTACGACAAGCCGACCATCCTCTTCCTGCCGAACAGCAACGTACAGCAGGCCGACCTGTATTTCTACATCAACGGCCGCAAGTACGACAAGTCGTCGGATGTGGTATCTGACGCCTTCAACCAGTACTTCTCGGGTGGCTTCACGGGTATCGTGATGAACGAGATTCGTACCAAGCGCTCGATGGCTTATACCGCCTACGGTGTGGATGCAACGCCGTCGCTGCCGGGCAAGGAGTGCTACTTCATCGGCTACGTAGGAACGCAGTCCGACAAGGTGGCTGATGCCGTGAACGTATATATGGACTTGCTGACCGACATGCCGGCTGACTCGTCGAACATCGAGTCGCTGCGTGCCGCACTCAAGCAGGCTTCGCAGACCGCCAAACCGTCGATGCGCGGCAAGGCCGCTACCTACGAGTACTGGAAACGTCTCGGCTACAACGACGATCCTGCCAAGGTCAACGCACAGAAGATCGACAACCTCTCCTTCGAGGACATCAAGGCCTTCTACGAGGAGAATATCAAGGGCAAACCTGTGACCGTTATCCTCATGGGCGACCCGAAGAAGATCGACCTGAAAGCACTGCAGCAGAAAGTAGGTTGCAAGGTGACCAAACTCTCCACCGGCAAACTGTTCAAGTCGTCTGACGAGTTGTACGAAGCACTTGGCATTCAATAAGATGCATAAATCGGGATTTGTAAATATTGTCGGCAACCCCAATGTAGGCAAATCCACGCTGATGAACGCGTTGGTGGGTGAGCGCCTTTCGATTATCACGTCGAAGGCGCAGACCACCCGTCACCGCATTCTCGGGATAGTGAATGGAGAGGACTTCCAGATGGTGTATTCCGATACGCCGGGAGTCCTCTCCCCCAACTATCGGCTGCAGGAACAGATGCTCGAGTTCTCGCGTTCGGCGCTGGTGGATGCCGACGTGCTGCTCTATGTGACCGACGTCAACGATTCCGCCGACCGCAATGCCGACTTCCTCGCCAAGGTGAAGAAGATGGCGGCTGCCGGAACGAAAGTCTTTCTGATAATCAACAAGATAGACCTGACGACGCAAGATACACTCGAGCGACTTGTGGCGTTCTGGCAACACACCTTGCCCGAAGCTGCTGTTTTCCCCATCTCGGCGCGCGAACGATTCGGCGTGGCGCAACTGTTTGACGCTATCCGCGAAGCGTTGCCCGATGGAGAACCCTTCTTCCCGAAAGACCAGCTGACCGACAAGCCGGCGCGTTTCTTTGTCAACGAGATCATTCGCGAGAAGATACTCCTTAACTATGACAAAGAGATTCCTTATTCCGTCGAAGTGGAGGTGGAATCGTTCCAGGAAGAGGACAAACTGATCCGCATCAATGCGGTCATCTTCTGCGAGCGAGAGAGCCAGAAGGGCATTATCATCGGCCGAGCCGGCACTGCCCTGAAGCGCGTCGGTTCGCAGGCTCGGAAAGATATCGAAGAGTTTTTCCAGAAACCTGTCTTTCTCCAGCTCTTCGTCAAGGTGGATCGTGACTGGCGCTCCAGCCAAAAACGCCTCCGCCATTATGGATACGACTTAACTTAAATTTACTGAATGTATGAAAAAGTTTTCCGTTATTTTGCTTTGTGCGCTTCTTGCAAGCGCCAGTATGTTTGCAGAAACCGTCCGAATCGGTGATCTGTATTTTTCCTTGGGTACCACGACAGCCCAGGTCGTGAACGACCAGTCGTCCGACAAGTCGGTCTATTCGGCCTTTACGTCGGTCACGATTCCTCCCAGTGTGAACTACAACGACTACACCTATCCGGTGATAGCGTTGGCTACCTCGGCTTTTGAGGGCTTGAGCAACCTGCAGTCGGTCGTACTGCCTTCCTCCATCGCCTCGATAGGAACCGACGCTTTCTATGGCTGTACCAAGCTCGGCAGCATCAACCTGCCGGAAGGACTGACCACCATCAACCAGCGGGCGTTCTATAACTGTAACCTCACGTCTGTCACCATCCCGAGTACGGTAACATCAATCGGTAGCAAGGCGTTTCTCAACTGCCCCTTGACGTCTGTCACATGGCTGCCTGCCAATTGTTCAATCAGCTCCGACGACAGTGCGCCCTTCTATAGCACCAGCTCGCAGATCACTTCGTTCACCTTTGGCGACGGGGTGGAGACCATCCCTGCCTACCTGTGCAAGAACATGAGCAAACTCGAAGCCGTCGTGCTGCCGCCCTCTGTCAAGTCGTTGGGTCAGTACGCGTTTATGTATTGCACCTCGCTCAAGTCGATCAACCTGCCCGTGACGCAGAAGACGCTGCCTGTCAGCTTCTTCGAGGGCTGCACCTCCTTGGAGTCCATCGAGCTGCCGGCAACGCTGACCACCATCAGCCCGGACGCTTTCTACGGCTGTACCAAGCTGGCGAATATCAACCTGCACGAAGGTCTGACGACCATCGGTCAGCGCGCGTTCTATAACTGCAAACTC
>JAFPJV010000120.1 GCA_017425065.1 Paludibacteraceae bacterium | reverse complement strand
TCGTCGTCGGTGAGCAGCAGTTCGGGCTCTTCGGCAGCACGTCCCATGGGGTCGATGCCGAACACGCGCCAGCTGCGTACGCCCAACGACCACAGGAAATCGCGTATCTCGGGCAGCTTGTGGATAGTGCGGCGTGTCACGCAGGTGACGACGTCGAAAGCCAAGCCGCGTTCGGCTACCGCCAGCCGGATAGCACGGCATGCTCCCTCGAAGCTGAGCGGGTGACGGCGAAGCCATACGTGGTCGTCCTCCAGTCCGTCGAGCGAGACGGTCATGGAGCGCAGTCCTGCTTTGCGCAAGGCGCGGAAACGCTGCTCGGTCATTGCCAAGCCGTTGGTGACCATGCCCCACGGATAGCCGCGCTGCTTGAGTGCCGCTCCTACGTCTTCCAAGTCCTTGCGCACCAGAGGTTCACCGCCGGAAATGATAATCAGCACTTTATGCGGATCAACATGAGGCGTCACCTCCTCGTCTACGACGCGCAGGAAATCCTCTGCCGGCATGTCGGGTGCTGTCTCCGAAGCCGTACAGTCGCTGCCGCAGTGGCGGCAACGCACGTTGCAGCGCAACGTGGATTCCCAGAACAGTTGCTGCAGGGGATGAAGCTGCTTGAGGTTGCTTCGGCGCCAGCTCTCTAAGAGCAACGCCAAACGAAGACGCATTTTCATTCGCTTACGGTTCTTGTCGGCGGCACGCCGTATTTCACCATTACTCTGCCTTCATTGTGACGGGGCATATCGGCAGGCTGGATGCTGTCCGTCGCCTGCGGTGCAACGCTATCCGTCGCCTGCGACGGAACAGTCGGAGCGAAGATAGCCGGCGAACCGTACTTGACGATGACCGGTCGTTGATGGTCTTTGTCCTGAATGTTTTTCTGCGTATGGCAGCCTACCAGCGCCACACTCGCCGCTCCAAGCAGCACATTCACAGCTTTCAAAAAACGTTTGTTCATATCAGATATTCATTATTCATTAATCATTATCTCCAGATTGATGCAGCCGGCAAACTGGGAACGTCGCATCACACTCTTGCATGCCGGCGCCACGCGCAGCAGCTTCATCGCATAGCAGTTTCGGAACACCGCGTCGCCCATCTCCACCAGCCCGCCTCCCAGCGTGGCCTGCTCCAGCGACTTGCAACCCTCAAAGGCCGACTCGCCCAAAGTGCGCAACGCATTGGGCAGCTCCACTTCGCGCAACGAGATACAATTATTGAACGCGCGTACGCCCATGCGCGAGAGCGTCGCAGGGAAGGCGATCCGTTGCATGCCGGAGCATGCCAGGAAAGCCTCTTTCTGTATCGCCGTCAGCCGGCTTGGCAGGGCGATGGTCTCCATCGACGTGCAGTAGGCAAACGCCTGTTCACCTATCTCGTGCACCGACTCGGGCAACGTGACGGTGCGGAGCGACGTGCAGTGGGAGAACAAGGCGAACTCTATAATGCGCAGGCCTTCCGGCACCCGCACCGAGTCCAGCGACGTGCAGTAGCGGAAACAAGCCATATGGATCGACTGTATCCTGCTCGGCAACACCACGCGGCGCAGACTGCTGCATCCGTCAAAAGCCTGGGCTCCGATGTTCTTCACGCTCTCCGGCAGACGGATCGACTGCAGCAAAGACGCCCCCTGAAAAGCAGCATCGCCCACGGCGACGACGCGAAACCAAGTCTCTCCGTGCCGGACAGAATCGGGCACTATGATCTCGCCCGAATAGGACATGTCGGCAAGCGGCTTGCGCACCTCGACCGTCCCTTCCGGCGCCGGTTTGAGCACGCGGTAACTCACTCCGCCCTCCGCAAAATCCGTCAACGGCGCCGGACGTTTGCCCTGCACCGTAACGACGGCTGCCAAGACGGCTATCACTGCCATCACATGCCGCAAAAGTCTGTCTGACGTGGCGTTCATACCTCTTTTTCCATCAAAAAGCGTGCAAAGATAGCAAAAAATTTGCATATATGCAAAAAAAAGAGTACTTTTGTAGGCGTTTTTCGTGGAGAAAAAGGTTTTTGGACACTATTTGCGCCATATCAACAGCCTACGGACAAGGCGGAATAGCCGTTGTGCGTGTCAGCGGCGACAGGGCTATCAAGACCGTCGCCGGGCTCTTTGCCGGACGGCGTTCGCTCGCCGATGCACCGGCATGTTCCGTGCTGCACGGCCGCATAGAACGCGAGGGCGAAGTGCTGGACGAGGTGCTGGCAACTGTCTTCCGTGCACCCCGTTCCTATACGGGCGAGGATGTGGTGGAGATAGCCTGTCACGGAAGTCTGTTCATCCAGCAGGAGTTGCTCCGTTGGCTCGTGGATGCCGGATGCCGCATGGCTCGTCCGGGAGAGTTCACGGAACGCGCCTTTCTGAACGGCAAGATGGACCTCACGCGTGCCGAAGCCGTGGCGGACCTGATAGCCGCGCAGTCCAAAGGCGAGAAAGACTTGGCGCTCAGCCAGTTGCGAGGCAGCGTGTCCGGACGTATTGCCGCGTTGCGCGACCGCTTGCTACATCTCACATCGCTCCTGGAACTCGAGTTGGACTTCGCCGACCATGAAGAGCTGGAGTTTGCCGACCGCGCCGAACTGCGGGCGTTGGCCGACGAGATAGCCGCCACCCTGCGTTCGCTTACCGACTCGTTCCGCACGGGCAACGCCATACGCCACGGAGTGCCCGTAGCCATCATCGGTGCACCCAATGCCGGCAAATCGACGCTGCTCAACGCCCTGTTAGGCGAAGAACGCGCCATCGTCAGCGAGGTGCAGGGCACGACGCGCGACACCGTGGAGGACACCCTCGTGCTGGACGGCGTGCTCTTCCGGCTCATCGACACTGCCGGGCTTCGCAAGACGGACGACCGGCTGGAGCAGATGGGCATTGACCGCAGCCGTGCAGCTGCCGAGCGGGCGCAGATAATCATAGAGGTCATTGACGCCACGGCTCCCGTTCTCTCCGACGAATGGCAGAACGACAAGCGCGTGCTGCGCGTCTGGAACAAATGCGACGTGGCGGCAGGAGGCGACGGACTGCATATCGCTGCCCGACGGGGCGAACTGGGCGAACTGCGACAAGAACTGGTAAACAAGGCGCACGTACAGTACGACCGTTCGGCGGTGATGATCAGCAATGCGCGCCACTACGAAGCGCTCTGCCGTGCACTGGAAGCCATCCTGCGCGTGCGGCAAGGCATGGACGACGGGCTGAGCGGCGAACTGCTTGCCATGGACCTGCAGGACTGCCTCAACGCCCTCGGCGAAGTTACCGGACAAATCACCAACCAGGAAGTACTCCAAAATATATTCAGCAAGTTTTGTATAGGAAAATGATTCTCTCTATGACCGGCTACGGAAAAGCCGAAACACAACTCAACGGCCGCAAACTGATTTGCGAGATCCGTTCGCTCAACTCCAAGTCGATGGATCTGTCTGTCCGTCTGGCAACGACGCTTCGCAGCCGCGAGGCCGACATACGCACCCTTGTGGCGCAACGGGTGGAACGTGGCAAGGTGGATCTATTATTGATCAATGATGAAATGAGCGCGACAAAGTCGCTCAATGATGTAAACTCCGTCAACTGGGCGGTGGCGAAAGAATATGCCCGTCAGTACGGCGAGCAGTTCGGTTTGCCTGTTCCGCCGGAAGTCATGGCGGCCATCCTCCGTTTTCCCGACGTGAACAAGCCGCAGGAAGACAGCGGCGAACTGACTGACGAAGAGTGGGCAGCCGTGCAGGCATTGCTCAATCAAGCCATCGATGCCTTCGTCGCCTTCCGTACGCAGGAGGGAGCCGCCCTGCAAGCCATGTTCACGGAGAAGCTGGACGCTCTCACCGACTTACTCGGGCAGGTCGAACCGTACGAGCAGGGACGCGTGGCGAAGATAAAAGAACGGCTCGAGCAGAGTCTGGCGCAGCTGAGCCGCGAGACGCAGGCGCAGACCGACCGCAACCGCCTGGAGCAGGAGATGATTTACTACCTGGAGAAACTGGATATCACCGAGGAGAAAGTGCGGCTGAGAAACCATATCAAGTACTTCCGCGAGACGATGGAATTGAGGAGTGAAGGAGTTAAGGAGTTAAGGAGTGAAGGAGTGGGCAAGAAACTCGGCTTTATCGCTCAGGAGATGGGGCGCGAGATCAACACGCTCGGCAGCAAGTCCAATCAGTCGGAGATGCAGATCATCGTCGTCCGCATGAAGGACCTCCTGGAGCAAATCAAAGAGCAAGTACTGAATGTCTTGTAATGTACCATTTGGTCATGTACCATGTACCATTTAATTTGACTAAATGGCTCAATGACCAAATAAATGACCAAATGGTAAATGACAAAATGGTAAATGACTAAATGATTCAATGACCAAATAAATGACCAAATGGTAAATGACTAAATCGTAAATGACATGATTTACATCTTTTGTGCGCCTTCGGGCAGCGGCAAATCGACCATGGTGAAGCATCTGCTTTCCAAACACCCGGATCTGTTCGAACTATCCGTCTCATGCACCACGCGGCAGCCGCGCGGCGAGGAAGTGCACGGACGCGAGTACTATTTCGTTACCGTGGACGAGTTCCGCCGGCGTATTGCCAACGACGAGTTCGTCGAGTTTGAGCAGGTCTATGACGGGCTCTACTACGGCACCCTCAAGCAGGAGATCGAGCGCATCGAAGCCGCCGGACGGCAGGTGCTTTTCGACGTGGACGTCAAGGGAGGCATCAACCTCAAGCGTATCTTGGGCGATCGCGCCACGTCGATCTTTATCTGTCCGCCATCCATCGACGAACTGCGTCGCAGGCTGGAGCAACGGGGTGACACCTCGCCCGAGATGATAGAGAAACGGCTTGCCAAGGCGGACAAAGAGCTGGCGTACCGTCCGCAGTTCGACCGCATCGTGGTCAACGACGATCTGCACCACGCTTTCGCCCAACTGGACGCCATCATCGATGAAACAAAATGACCAAAATTGGCATATACGGCGGCAGCTTCAACCCCATCCACTTCGGACATGTCGGGCTGGCTGAATGGGTCGTCCGGCACACCGACCTCGACGAGCTGTGGCTCATGGTGACGCCCAACAACCCGCTCAAGCCGGCTTCGTCCCTGGCACCCGAACAGGAACGGTTCCGTGCGGCACAAGAGGCAGTCAGGGACATCCCACACGTACGCGTCAGCGACTTCGAGTTCTCCCTGCCACGCCCATCCTATACGGCCAACACGCTCCGTGCACTCGAAGCCGCCTACCCTGAGGATGAGTTCGCCCTGGTCATCGGGCAGGACAACCTCGCGCTCGCCAACCGATGGCGGGAATGGGAATGGATCGTTGCCCGCCACGACGTATATGTCTATCCGCGCCGCGGCAGCGAACAAGCACTCCCCGACTCTCCGCGCATCCGGTTCCTCGCCGACGCACCACTGTTCGACATCTCATCCACCCAGATACGCAATCAGCAAATCAAAACATACAACCGATGAAAAGACAAATCCCCATATTCGTAGCAGGCTCCAAGAGCTTCCGGCCACAACGGCTCAGCCTCAAAGCGATGGCCAACGACCTCAACAACGAGTTCCAGGAACAGAAACGAGGCGTCAACGTCCTCATGTGTTCCTACGAGAACTTCGGTGACGACCAGAAAGAATACAACCAGTTCATCGAGAACGTGGCACAACTGGTCATCTTCGTTCTGGACGGACAGATAGGCGAACATACACGCGACGAGTTCATGCGGGCAGCGGCGAAGTACAACAAGGAGGGCGAACCCAAGATCATCGTCTTCCTGCGCGATTTTGAGAACAAGACGCAGGGCATACAACATATCGAGGACTTGCTGGCGGAACAACTGGGCTCCAACTTCTACTACAACACATACACCTCCACCGAAGACCTCTGCACCAAAGCCAAAGAGCGCATACGCCAGCACGTGCAACGCGTCATCCGCCGGCGCAACATCTTCCGCCAGAGCGTATGGCTCCTGCTGCTCACGCTGCTCTTCGTGGCGGGCTTTACGACCATGCGCTGGTTTGCCGTTGACAGAGCAACTGTTACACCCGAGCCTACACTGCTCTTCGTCGGAGGCGGATCGGCCGCCAACTACCTGCGCGACCACCATATCATCGACGTGAGCAACACCAAGCTCAAGTCGCTCTATCTCAACATGCCGAGCGGACAGGGCTATCTCATCATGGCCGACGAGGTGTTCGAAAACCATACGCGCAAAAACAACCCGACGGAAAACAACTGCTTCTATCCCATCTGCCTCTCTGCCAGCGAAGCCAAAGCAAAAGACTTTGCGGACAGCAACGTGTTCGACGAGGAAAAGGAGTTCTCCGACAAAGGAATCATCATCTCCTGCTTCATCGGCTACGACACCCTCGAAGCGCATTTCTTCTTCAACGCAGCCGACGACATGGCACCCTTGCCCGAGACAGACATCCTGCAGGCGGAAGAACTGGAGCGGCTGCTTCGCACGGAACAATCGATGAAGATCTTTACCACCCGCAAACAGAGCGGGACATACAAGGCCTTCTCGGAAAACATGCACTGCTATCCGGATTCGCTCGAGTCCGATCGCCGAGGTATCTTCTATTCCGCAACCGAGACCAACAGCCTCGTCAAGGACGTGAAAGGCCGCAAGGGCTATGTCCTGCTGGGCAGCAGAGCCTATACGCCGACCAGATGGAAGGAGTTCAGCGAAGCCAACAAGGACACATACCGGACCTACGCCGTTGCGCTGGGCGACTCGGTCATCTGTAAGCCCATCTGTCTGTATCTGGCAGCTTTCAAGGAGCCGGACGGCAACTACTCCATCCCGCCGGTGGCGCGTGATTTCCTGCGAGACGTGCTGAACAAACAGGGAGTGACGGACAAACTGCAGCTGAAGAACATCGACCAAGGTCAAATCGTCCGCCCCCTGGAAGACTTCCTGTTCGTAGAGTAGGCAGCCGTCCGCCGTCCGCCACAGATTATCCTATTCCTCCTAATCATGGGTCATTTACCTGCCATTTAGCAGGTATTTAGCAGGTATTTAGCAGGTATTTAGCCGTCATTTACGATACCACATCGTTACCACTACCTACCGTCGTAGTAGTATTATTTTTTCGCTACAAATATAATATATGTTCGCTGTATCCTGCAAACAACAATCTTTTGTGCCAAAAAACTAAAAATATGCCAGCATATTTCATTTTTTTGCTAAAAAATGTTGCATATTTGATTATTTTGTAGTAATTTTGCGCCCAAATTTGTATATATGGAAAGTCATTCGGTTAAAGAATCGCATGCTGGTTCATTAAACCCGAAAGGCGTATGTAGGAGCTCAAATCTATTTTGGTAGCGTTTTTAAAAAACGACAACAGGTATGAAACGTTTGCTCTATATCTTAGCTATCGGCTTAGCATGTCTGGTTTCTACGGACATGAATGCTCAGTGGCCGTTGGAGATGTATGATCGGTATGATTATACGAACTATACCGATTACGCACCTTTTAACCAGCCAATCACTACTTCAGGTTACGATGCCAATTTGCTGGAGGCTGCTATTTTCTATGAGACGAACCGCCAGCGGGCGCTGTACGGAAGGCCGCAGTTCCGGTATGATTACAGACTGGAGGTCAGTGCGCATAACCATTCCGTGGATATGGTGAACTATGATTTCTTCAGTCATGAGAGTCCGGTTTCGGGCAAACGCTCGATGTCTGATCGATTAGAGGAGGTGGGGATTGCCCACTGCATGTCGGGCGAAAACATAGCTCTGCGTCCAATAGGTTCTTCGTATGCGGAAACCGCTGAACAATTGTTGAAGCAATGGATGAACTCTCCGGGCCACAGAGCAAATATACTGAATGAAAGTTACACCCATCTGGGATGCGGAGTGGCGTTCTATGAAAACTATTCGACAGTATATGTCAAAGCAACGCAAAATTTCATGCGAAAGGCTGAATAACCTCTTTTGATCAGTGAAACGTCTGCTATCCGTCATATGGTGTCTGGTCTGTTGCCTCGCGTTCGCGCGAGCGCAGTACTATTACTCGACTCCGGAAGGTGGCTCGTGGAATAACACGCAATACAACACCACAGAAGGAACAGATTTCTGGGCTACCTATATGTTCAACTACGGAAACCTGCAACAAGACGTAAACCTAAAACTATATCTATATGCTGTTGCTCGGAAGAAAACTAGCTTTAGGATTCAATATGCCGATGGCAGTTATTCCAGAGATATTGAAGTTCCGGCAAACGGTCGGTCGGAAATATTCACAGTAGATCAATCGAAAGCCTATATTACAGACCCCGATTTGGTTATGAGCAAGGGAATGCATATTCTTTCTAATGATCCCATCTCACTATACGCTCTAAATCAGAATGCAGAAGCAGGCTCATATGATGCCACAAACGTACTGCCAACTAAAACTCTTGGACGCGAGTATGTCATTCAAACATACTCTACGGACGGTGTAGCCACAGAATTTTCAATACTTGGTACGCAGAACTACACGTATGTCACCATCGAATACTATGAGAAAAATGTAGAAACTGGAGAAGTGACAAAGGGCACTGTCGATCTGATGTTAGACAAAGGAGAGACATATCTGCATCGTTCATCAGGT
>JAFPJV010000013.1 GCA_017425065.1 Paludibacteraceae bacterium | reverse complement strand
TATGCAAATATTTATGAAAAAATTTTCAATTTTTAATCTTTGATTCTCAATTAGTACTATTGCGAGACAATAAGAAAAAAATATAAAAAATACCTTTGAATGATTTATTGTTTTGCAATATGTATGCTTAGCTGCTAAATCGCTATCGTGAGCAAGCTCCCATGCCGCTTTATCATCTAATCCTACACCTCCAAGAGGGTCAATCATTCAAAGGAGATAAATACCAAAAATAATTTATAAGTTTTTACTCGCGGGGCGAGTAGATGAAGTCCGTTACCCATTGCGGCAAGCGTTTCTTTGTGGAGTCTTGAGGCATAGGCAACGGTGCAGGAGCCGGCAAACAGTCTTCGCCCAGTGCCTTGCGGACACGGTCTTTTCCTGCGCCCACACGCACACCGATGGACAGGCGTGTCTGCCAGTTCCAATTACTCATGCGCAATGAGTGCTGCAGGTCGTCGCCGCGGGAACTGAAACGGATATTGTTGGCCGATGCCCACAGGTTCATGTGCACCCATTCGTTGATTTCCCAACTGACGGCGGCACGCAGATTGCCCGTCACGTGCACCGGATATTCCGGATGAATGTCATACTGCGGTTCGGCAGGCAATTCAATGGAGTCGGGTACTGCCAGCGCAATCTGGTCGATGGAGTAGCACACGAGTTGTGCATAGGCGTCGAGATGGAGCAGCACCTTGCCACGGTTCGGCGTATAGTTGATGCCGTAGCCGAGACCAAGCGCCATCTGATGGGTGCGCAGATGCGTCACATCGTCAAGGAGCATCGAGAAGGTAGGCTTACCGTGGTACTGCATCGTGTCTTGCACCGATATGTCGGTCGCCATGTACGAAAGCGACAGCAATATAGAGCCGGCAGTGCGGCGCTGGATATACGATTGCGAGATAGCGGCGCGGTGAGAATAGCGCGTGGAATTCAGTGCATACCATAGGTTCAGACTGGTGTTGGTGATGCGGATGTGTCCCTGCTCAATGGGATACGGTTCGATGTCCGGATAATCGCGAAAGACGCTTTGTCCCCGTATGTTAGCACTCTTCTGGTGGAAGAAGTCCAAGCCGTATCGTTTGCTGCCGAACGAGAAATTCAGTTTCTGGGAGTAGGCATGCAACGCGTCCCAGCTGTACCCGAAACCGATGTTGCGGTAAGCCGCATGAAAACCCAAATCGACGCTCGGCGTCGTACGCGTCAGAAACTCCACCTTGCCCAGTATATTCGGGTTCTGAACCTGCAGATCGGAGTTGATGCCTACCATGCCCGTTGTAAACGCAATTCGCCAGCTGTGCTCGGGCAGGGCGATATAGTTGGTGTCGATGCCCTTTATCAGAAATCGGTCGATACGGTCGCTGACACGATAGAGAAAGTCGATGGAATGACCTATTTTGTGGGTGTCGCCTTTCGTCCGTTTAGGGGTACTTTTCGGACCCGCCATCGCAGGCAAAGCCAGCATCAATGCCGACATCAAACATGCAACTATGTAGCCGAAGCGTCTCATCGTTTTTTCTTTTCCAACTGCAAAGATACTACAAAATAATCAATTATGCAACATTATTCGGCGAAAAATTTGCGTATTTGCGAAAAAAGCAGTACTTTTGCGGTCGAATTGGAAGAAATATATGGAAAAACATTATTTTGAATACTTGAACGGCGTGATGAACCGCCAGTGGGACGATGTTGCGCTGTCGGACTTCGGCGAAGACAAAGAATACACCTTCGGCGGTTTGGCGCAAGAGATGCTTCGTCTGCATATCCTGTTCAAGAAATTAGGCATTGAGAAGGGCGACAAGATTGCCATTGCGGGACGTAACTGCGCCAATTGGGCAGTGGCTTATCTGGCTATCAGCAGTTATGAAGCCGTGGTGGTCAGTATATTGCAGGACTTCAAGGCCGATGATATCAGCCGTCTGCTGGAGCACTCGGATTCGAAGTTGCTGTTTGTAGGTCCGTACGTATGGCACGAACTGCAGAACCACGAGTTGGCAGGCGTGGAAGCCGCCGTTTCGCTGGTGGATTTCAGTCCGTTGTATCAGGCGGAAGGCGTGCCTTTCCCGGACACGAAGGAGATAGACGAGGCGTTCCAACGGTTCTATCCGCGCGGCATCGAGCCGGAGGATATCCATTTCACGGCCAATCCCGATGCGCTGTGTCTGATTAATTATACCTCCGGCAGCACGGGCAGCCCGAAGGGCGTGATGCTCAACAGCCGGAGCCTGAGCAACAACGTGGAGGTAGGCATGAAGATGCTGCCTGTCGATCCGGGACAGCGACTGGTATCCATGTTGCCGCTGGCGCATATGTTCGGCCAGATATGCGAATTTCTGTATCCGCTCTGCTCAGGCACGCATATCTATTTCCTGACCAAGAGTCCGACGCCTTCTATCCTGCTGAAAGCCATGCAGGAGGTGCAGCCGTATCTTGTGGTGACGGTGCCCTTGGTGATCGAGAAGATTCACAAGAAGTCGCTCGACCCGATGCTTTCGAAGAAGGTGATTCGCGCCTTCTGGCACACGCCGATTATCGGTCAGATCATCCGCAAACGTGTCAAACGTGCCCTGAAAAACGCTTTCGGAGGCCGTCTGCGCTACTTCATATGCGGCGGGGCGGCGATGAATCCGGTGGTGGAGAAATGCCTGCTGGACATCCATTTCCCGCTCTCGATAGGCTATGGCATGACGGAGTGCGGACCGCTCATCGGCGGCAATCCGCCCAAGTACTTCAAGGCGCGCTCGGGCGGTGTACCCGTGATGAATATGGAGGTGCGCATCGACGAACCCAATGCGGAAGGCATCGGCGAGATACTAGTCAAGGGCGAGAACGTCATGATGGGCTACTACAAGAACCCGGAAGCCACCAAGGCTGCCTTCACTGACGACGGATGGATGCGGACGGGCGATCTCGGATGCTTGGACAAAAAGAAGAATATCTTCATCAAGGGCCGCAACAAGACGATGATTCTCGGCGCTTCGGGTCAGAATATCTATCCCGAAGAGATAGAAGACAAACTGAACAACCAGGCGGGAGTAGGGGAGTCGCTCGTGGTAGAACGCGAAGGCAAACTGGTGGCACTCGTCTTCCCCGACGAGACACTGGCCAAACGCATGACGCTGGAGGAATTGCAGAAACAGATGCGCGAGAACCTGCAGAAGCTGAACAAACTCATTCCCGGCTACTCGCAGGTGTCGGATATTGAGATTAAAGAAGAGCCGTT
Organism: Paludibacteraceae bacterium; assembly: GCA_017425065.1. Taxonomy (GTDB): domain Bacteria; phylum Bacteroidota; class Bacteroidia; order Bacteroidales; family Paludibacteraceae; genus Colicola. The sequence continues at coordinate 2,929 of JAFPJV010000013.1, read as the reverse complement.
TGAGAAGACGCCGAAGAAATCGATAAAGAGGTTCCTTTACAAGTAAAGGAATTTTCGAGTTTTATCAACGTGTTGATAAATGAAACGTGTACTGATAGCGATGTCGGGCGGGATAGATTCGACGGTGTCGGCTCTATTGCTCCGCGAACAAGGGTACGACCTGATAGGTTGTACCTTCCGTACGTTTGACAGCATACGCGAGTCGTGTCTGGCAAAAGAAAAAGGCTGTTGCTCCATCGAATCGATCATGGAGGCCAAGTACAATGCCGAGCGGCTCGGATTCAAACATCATATTGTCGATTTCCGTGATACGTTCCGCCAGTGCGTCATCCGCGACTTTGTGGAGGAATACAGCCACGGACGGACGCCTAATCCCTGCGTGCTGTGCAACTCGCATATCAAGTGGGGCAAACTGCTGGAAATGGCCGATCAATGGGATTGCGACTACATCGCTACCGGTCATTATGCCCGTATCGCCGAGCGCGACGGACACACGTATCTGCGTTGCGCCGTGGATACGCACAAAGACCAGACCTATTTCCTTTGGCGGCTGACGGAAAGCAATCTGCGCCGCACACTGTTTCCCCTGGGCGACCTGACAAAAACCCGTGTACGCGAGATAGCGCGTGCGCACGGCTATGAGAAACTGGCAGAAAAACGCGAGAGCCAGGAGATATGCTTTGTGCCGGACAACGACTACCGCCGTTTTCTGCGTGACGAGGGCGTTCATGTCGAGCCTGGCGAATATGTGGACAACGAGGGCCATGTGCTGGGTCGGCACGAGGGATTCCCGTTTTACACGATAGGACAGCGCAAGGGACTCGGAATAGCTTTGGGCAGTCCGCGTTTTGTGACGGCTATTGATGCCGAACGCAACCGTGTCGTGTTGGGCGAACGCGACGATTTGCTCACCACGTCGGCTACGGCATGCCGTGCCCAACTGACCGATCCGGATGCGATACGCCGCTGTCCCGACGTGCTGGCACGTGTGCGCTACCGTTCGCAGGCTGTTCCGGCTACGGTGGAGATGAGCGATCCGCAGACGCTTCGACTCCGTTTCCACGAACCCGTATGGGGTGTCACGCCCGGGCAGTCGCTCGTGATTTATCAGGATGATTTGGTCGTCGGAGGCGGTCTGCTCTGCTAATTCAATATCGCATTTTCCATTTTCATTTTTCATTTTTCCTTTTTTTCTTGCATATATGCAAAAAAAGCAGTACCTTTGCGCCCGTTTTTTGATGTACTTATGAAACGTATTGGAATAGTATTAGTCTTTATAGTTCTTGCAGCGGGTATGTCTGCACGGGATATCCGTTATGCTTTCCTGGGCGACAGCAACACGTGGAGCGGCGGCGTAGAGTGTACGAAGGAGGATAGCTGGACCTACTGGTTTATGCAGCAGATGCAGCCCGCCACGTGCTACAATTTCGCGCGCTCCGGTGCCACGTGGACAAACACGTCGCAGACGCTTCGTCTGCCCCTGGACAGTACGGCGGTGCTGAGCGACCAGAACGTCCTTTTCAACCAGGTAGTGCGTCTCTTGCAGGTCGTTCAGCAGAATCTGCAACCCGAGCCGGATGTCATTCTCATTCTGGCCGGCACCAACGATGCGTGGTTTGAAGCGAAGCGCCCCGGCATATGGGACATGACGGTCGAGGATGCTTTTCTCATTCCGTCCGACAAGTTGGCAAAGATGGAGCCGGGCGAGGTGACGTCGCTTGCGCTCTCCGTGCGCTTTGCCGCCGAGACGCTCCAGCGTGCCTTCCCGTTGGCGCAGATCGTGCTCATCACGCCGCCGCAGACTACAAAGACATCCGTTGAAAAGATACAGCGCGTGAGTGAAGTCATCGACGGCTGCGGGCTGGCTGTCGGCTTGCCTGTGATTCACCTGGAGGGCGAGCAGTTTATCTCCCGGGCGCAAGAGCAACAGGCGTTTACGTTCACAAAAGACGGTGCCCACACGAATGTCCAGGGCGCACGCAAGATAGGTAAAACAATAGCTGCAATAGTTACGAAGTATGGTATTCGCTGATTTGTTCTTTCTTTTCGGCTTCCTGCCGGCTTTTGCAATATGCTACTTGTTGGCCAAACTGCTCGACAAGGGCTTTGAGTCGTTCCGTAGCCGCAACTTCGTACTGGTTCTTTTCTCGCTGATTTTCTACGCTTGGGGCGAGCCGATATACGTGCTGCTGATGATCGTCTGCGTGCTGATGAACTATCTGGCAGGCTTGGTCATCGACCGTGCCAAAGGCGGATGGCGAACCACGGCACTCGTTTTCGGACTGATATGCAATATCCTGATTCTCGGTACTTTCAAGTACGCCAACTTTATTGCCGAGACGCTCTGTATGTGTGGCTTGCAGGTGACAAATCTGCATATTGCGTTGCCGATAGGTATCAGTTTCTATACCTTCCAGTCGATCAGTTACCTCGTGGATGTCTATCGCCGCGAGTCGCCGGCGCAGAGGCGTTTTATGAACCTGCTGCTGTATATATCCATGTTCCCGCAACTGATAGCAGGTCCTATCGTTCGCTACGACACCGTGGCACGCGAGATCAGCAACCGTCACGCGAGTGCCGATGACATAGCAGAGGGTCTGTACCGCTTTATTCTCGGTCTGGGAAAGAAAGTGATCATAGCGAATCAGATATCCGTCATTAGCGACCAGCTGTTGGGCGGGCTGTCCGATCAGACGACGACGGTCGGCGCCGCTACGGGTATCCTGGCGTTCTCGCTGCAGATCTACTTTGATTTCTCCGGTTATTCGGACATGGCTATCGGTATCGGACGCTGTCTCGGATTCCATTTCAAGGAGAACTTCGACCATCCGTACTGCTGTCTCTCCATCACCGATTTCTGGCGGCGCTGGCATATGTCGCTCGGTAGTTTCTTCCGCGACTATATCTATATCCCGATGGGCGGAAACCG
>JAFPJV010000119.1 GCA_017425065.1 Paludibacteraceae bacterium | reverse complement strand
TAGCGCCGGAGTCGAACCATACATCGATCAAGTCCAACTCTCGTTTCATCGGTTTGCCGCTGGGCGAGACGAGGACGATGTTGTCCACGTACGGGCGGTGGAGGTCGATGTTCGCCGGTGCGTAGTTGTCGGCGCTATAGTCGCCGACCTTGAAATTCGGCCACGGGTTGGCTTTCATGAAACCGGCTTTGACGGATTTGTCAATCTCGGCAAAGAGTTCTTCGATGCTGCCGATGCAGATTTCCTCCGATCCATCTTCGGTGCGCCAGATAGGCAGCGGTGTGCCCCAGTAACGCGAGCGGGAGAGGTTCCAGTCGTTGAGGTTGTTGAGCCACTGACCGAAACGGCCGGTGCCCGTTGATTCGGGCTGCCAATGGATGGTCTGGTTCAGGGCAATCATCTCGTCGCGCGCCTTGGTTGAGCGGATAAACCACGAGTCGAGCGGATAGTAGATGACCGGCTTGTCGGTGCGCCAGCAATGCGGATAGCTATGCACATGCTTCTCCGTCTTGAGGAGTCGCCCGTCGGCTTTCATCTCCAGACAGAGGTGCAGGTCGAGCGTCTCGTCTTTCTCGGTCAGCGCAGGGTCGTAGGCGTTCTTGACGAAGCGTCCGGCATACCTGCCGTACAAGTCTGTGTTGACGTTGGCTGCCACCCATTCCGGGTCGAGGTCTTCGAGTTTCCAGTATTTACCGGTGAAATCGACCATCGGTCGCGGTCCGTAGTTCTTGGTTTGCATATAAAGCCCCGGCACTCCGGCTGCGTCACCCACTTTCTTGTCGTCCGCACCAAAGGTAGGCGCGATATGTACGATACCGGTTCCATCTTCGGTGGTGACATAGTCACCGGGAATGACGCGATAGGCGCCCGGTCCCGGATTCACCCACGGGAAGAGCGGTTCGTATTCAAGTCCCACAAGGTCGGCGCCTTTGTAGCGAGCCACTATTTCGGCATTCTCGAAGTAAGCCGCCAGACGTGCTTCCGCGAGGATGATATGTTCGCCGCTTTCGAGCTGAACCTCCACGTAGTCGATTTTCGGACCTACGCAGAGAGCCGTATTGCTGGGCAGCGTCCACGGCGTGGTCGTCCAAGCTATGATGTAGCGGGGTACATCATTTGAAGATTTGAGTCGGAACTTGGCGGTACACGTCAGGTCTTTGACGTCGCGATAGCAACCGGGCTGGTTCAGCTCATGGCTTGACAGACCCGTTCCGGCAGCGGGCGAATAGGGCTGAATGGTATAGCCCTTGTAGAGATAGCCTTTCTTGTAAAGGTCTTTCAGCAGGTGCCAGAGCGTCTCGATATACTTGTTGTCGTATGTGATGTACGGGTTGTCGAGATCCACCCAGTAGCCCATCTGCTTCGTGAGTTTGGTCCACTCCTTGGTATATTTCATTACCTCGCGGCGGCAAGCGGCGTTATAGTCATCCACGCTGATCTTGCGTCCGATATCTTCCTTGGTGATACCGAGCATCTTCTCCACGCCCAACTCTACCGGCAGACCATGCGTGTCCCAACCGGCTTTGCGACGAACGAGAAAACCCTGCATCGTCTTGAAGCGGCAGAACGTGTCCTTTATCGTACGTGCCATGACGTGGTGAATGCCAGGCATTCCGTTCGCCGAAGGCGGTCCCTCAAAGAACAAAAATTCCGGATGACCCTCACGGGTTTCAAGGCTCTTGCGGAACAAATCTTCCGCTTCCCATTGCGCCAGCACTTCTTCGCTCAGTGCCGCCAAATTCAACTGTTTATACTCCTTAAATCGTTTCATTTATATAGTTTTGTATGTGTATGCGCACAAAATAGCGTGCAAAATTACGATTTTTTTTGCATATATCAAAATTTTTTTGTACTTTTGCAGCCGCTTTTGGAAAAAAGCAGCAATTTTTTGGGGCTATCTGGTTTTGACAGCAGGTAGATTGCTTGTGTAAGCACGTCGAGCAATGAGGCAATGCTCGTTAATATCGTCTCAAAACTATAACTGGCAACACTTCTTATGCTCTCGCAGCTTGATTGAAGTATAGTAGATCAGCTTTTTCGGGTGCAAGGCGCCTGAACGGGACATCGCTCCAAGCCGGGTCTGTGGGCTGAATGGATATAGCGGTGCAGAAATTCACAGAATAGGAGTCGCATGCTGCGATGCGACTCCGAAAAATTAGCAGCTAAGCCGTAGGTTGGTGGCTCGGGTCTTGCCGACGGACGAAAATCGAGGCCGGGATAAGCGTGTAGAAAGCACATACAGTCCTTGTTTGGACGCGGGTTCGACTCCCGCTAGCTCCACTTCGTGGACCGAGTAGTGTAGGATAAGGGGTATTAGCTCATCTGGTAGAGCGTGACGTTCGCAATGTCAAGGTAAGGGGTTCGAGTCCCCTATACTCCACAAAAGAGATTCAGAGATTCTTGAATTCTGGATGCAGATGTTCCCAAAGCCTTTCTACCGGAAGTCCCATGACATTGAAATATGAACCGTTCAATGCCGTGCAACCGACATATCCGATCCATTCCTGAATGCCATAAGCTCCGGCTTTGTCGAAAGGACGATAGCGGGTGACATAATACGTTATTTCCTCGTCACTCAGTGTGCGGAACGTGACGTCCGTAGCGTCCACAAACGACTCCATGCTGCCGTCGGCGCGCGTGAGCGTAACGCCGGTATAGACCTGGTGCGTCCGTCCGCTCAGAAGCCGAAGCATGTGACACGCATCCGTTGCGTCCCCTGGTTTGCCAAGCATGCGTCCGTCGCACCATACAATCGTGTCGGCCGTGACAAGCAGATCGTCCTCGCGTAACCTGCCCGCGTATGCGCGCGCCTTCGCACGCGATATATATATAGGTATATCGCCCGCTTGGATGTTTGCCGGACATGTCTCGTCGGCATCGATATCCACCACGTCAAACGGTATGTCAAGCCCCGCCAACAATTCCTTGCGGCGAGGCGATTTGCTTCCAAGAATCAGGCGCATAACTGCACATTGATGACATAACTGTACAACATTCCAAGAAACATGGCGAACTTCATGAGCAACTGTGCGTTGCGGTAGTCGGACGGAATACGCGAAGCCCATGTCAGTGCCAAAACACATGCGAGCGGTACCAGCAGACCGAAGACCAGATAGCGAACACTCAGGCTGTTCCATGTATGCTCAAATGGCAGCAGTCCGAAGACAAACCAGCAGAGCAAGGCTGCTGTTATCAAAATAAGCAGCGTGAGGATAATTTTGGTCCACAGTTCGCCCGCCTTGACCGGCAGCGTGCGGCATTCCAGTTCGCGGTCGCCCATCTGATCTTGCAGGTCCTTGAGAATCTCGCGAATCATGGTGTAGAGGAAAATCATCAGCGCGAATCCTCCGAGCCAGATATAGATGTCGTGGACGACGGGCTGCAGTTGTCCGTAAATCGGTTGCAGGTCATGCTCGATGACAAACGGCAGGAACATGCCTTCGTTGGCAATGCCGATGAGCATGGGAACCAATGCGGATGCAAAAGCGACGATGAGGTTTCCGATGAGGAACTGCCGCTTGTAAGCCGACGAGTAGAACCACAGCAGTCCGGGCATGAAGAGCATGACGATGCCCAATGTCCAACTGCTGCATAGCCACGCCGCCAGACAGCCGGAAAGGATACCTGCGGCACTCAGCCCGATGCTGAGCCGCATAGCAGCCGGTTTGCTCACCGTCTCGCCCACAATGACGCGGTCGGGACGGTTGATACGGTCGATCTTGATATCAAAGTAGTCGTTGATGACATAGCCCCCTGCGGCAATGAGTACCGTGGCGAAGATGAGCAACCACAGGACGAGCGGCGGCAGCACTTCCGGCAGACCGAAGGTGTAAAGCAACGGCACTGCCACCCATTTCTCGAGCACCCACATCAGTGCAACGAGAAAAAGCAGGTTCTGCCAGCGAATAAGACGCAGGATGTCGCGTACGGTTTCTTTCATTTCTTTTCTATTTTGATGATGGCGCCTTTCCAGGCATTAAGGCTGAGCCGGACAGGTTGGTTGTCCGTGAACGGCGCGCGGAAGGTATTGCCCGAGAGCAGGTCGGTCATCTTGGCGTCGGTGCATGCCTCCAGACCAAGATAGACGAAGGCATCGGTCGGAATGTTGATGCTCAGATCGACCGTCCTGTCGTCGAAGTTGACAACGATAAGCAGCAGGTCGCCCTTGATATGACGCAGGTAGGCAAACTGACGTTGGCGGTTGAACCCTTCGCCCTGAGCATATACTAGGTCGTACATCTTGCCTTCGGCGAGAGCCTTGTTGTCGCGTTTGAGACAAAGCAGACGTTGGTAGAAATCGCGCAGTTCGCGTTGCTCGTCGTCCAATCCTTCTCCGTCGAACTTGCCGTGGTTGGCCCATGCTTGCAACGAGCGTACGCCCCAGAAATCGAATATCGTCGTGCGTCCGTCGATGCCGGAGAAGCCTTCGAAGTCCATGCCTTTCTCGCCCAGTTCCTGTCCCATATAGATGAGCAGCGGGTTAGGCAGCAGCGTGGCAGCAACGATCATGGCCGGCTCGGCGCACAGACCGCTTCCGCAGAAGAAACCGCTTGCGATACGTTGCTCGTCGTGGTTCTCCAGGAAATAAAGCATGTGTTTGAGTTGGTCGCCCCGCTCCAACCAACGGCTGGAGATGCCTTCCGCAGACCAGCCGCGACTGACGACGCCACGCAGATAGTCGTACATACCCACTTTGTCGTACAGGTAGTCGAATCCGGCATGAATATACGACCAGTAGCGGTTCGGGTCGTAGCACTCGCCGATGAAAATCAGTTTCTTGTATTTCTGCTTGATCTGCGGAATAGCCCATTCGAAGAACTCGACGGGAACCATCTCCGCCATGTCCACGCGCAGACCGTCGATGCCTTTGCCCGCCCAGAAGAGCATGATATCGCGCATCTTGGTCCATGTGTCGGGGATAGGCGAGAACTGCTTCTCGCCGCCGCCCTGATAGAAGACGCCGTAGTTGAGTTTGACTGTCTCATACCAGTCGTTTTCCGACGGATGAGCCGTGAAGCAGTCGTTGCCGGTGACCTTGGCGGGATACTCGCGGTAGCCTTGCAAGTCCTTGTCCATCGAGAACTCCTGTCCCGGGAGGTAGTAGAAATTGTTCAGCGGCGAGAAAGCCCATTCGGGATTGTCGTCCTGCCCGAGGTCGCGCACACCTTTTGGTTTGGCGTGCGACTTGTACTGGCGCGAGACATGATTCGGCACGAAGTCAATGATGACTTTCAGTCCCGCCCGGTGGGTGCGGCGTACCAGCGCCTCGAATTCCGCCATCCGCTGCTTCTCGTCGGAAGCGATGTCGGGATGGACGTCGTAGTAGTCGGTAATGGCATACGGACTACCCGCCTTGCCTTTGGTGATCGCAGGATTGTTGCGCTCGCCCGTGGCATGGCGGATAATACCGGTGTACCATATGTGTGTCGCACCAAGATCGGCTATCGCGCGGAGAGCCTTTGGTGTGATGTCGTTCATCGTGCCACAGCCGTTCTGCTTGCGTGTGCCGTTGGGAATGCGTGTCTCGTTGGCGTTGCCGAACAATCTGGGCAAGATTTGATAGATTATCATTATATGTCGGTTGTTTTGTGGTTAAGTAGTGTGTTTTTCTTTGTGCGGCTTATACCAGCGCAGCGGTATCGGATGCAATCATCAGTTCCTCGTCGGTCGGAATGAGGCAAACGGTTACGCGCGAGTTCTTGGTGGAGATGACGCGCTCTTCGCCGCGAACGTTGTTCGCCGCCTCGTCCACTTCAATGCCGAGGAACGAAACGCCCTTCATGATTTCAGCGCGGATATACGGATCGTTCTCTCCGATACCGGCCGTGAATACCAGGATGTCGATGCCGTTCATGGCTGCTGCATAAGCGCCGATGTATTTCTTGACACGATAGATGAACATCTTGCGCGCGAGGTCGGCGCGGTAGTTGCCCTGCTTGATAGCGGCTTCAATGTCACGGCAGTCGCTTGAGACACCTGAGATGCCGAGCAGACCGGATTTCTTGTTGACCAGATTGTTGAACTCGGCGGTCGAGAGGTGCTCCTTGTCCATGATAAAGGTGGCGGCTCCCAGATCCAGATCACCGGCGCGGGTACCCATGACGAGACCTTCTACCGGCGTCAGACCCATCGAAGTGTCCACCGACTCGCCGTTCAGCACGGCTGTGCAGCTGCCGCCGCCACCGATGTGTACGGTAACGATTTTCTGCTTCTTCGGATCAACGCCGAGGAACTCGCACACGCGAGCCGACACGTAACGATGGCTCGTGCCGTGGAAACCGTAACGGCGGATGGCATATTTCTCGTACAGTTCGTACGGCAGCGCATACATATAGGCATAGTCTGGCATTGTCTGGTGGAAAGCGGTGTCAAAGACAGCCACTTGCGGAACGCCGGGCATGGTTTTCTCGATGGCGTCGATACCTTTGAGGTTGGCTGGGTTGTGCAGCGGAGCCAGATCCACGCACTGGATGATTTCCGCCTTCACTTCCGGCGTGATAAGCACGGATTTGTTGAACTTCTCGCCGCCATGCACAACGCGATGACCTACGGCATTGATTTCCTTCAGGTCTTTGATGCAACCCAGTTTCGGGTCAACAAGCGTTTCCAGAATGAGCTGGATGCCCACGGTATGCTCCGGCATCGGCTTGTCGATCTGTACTTTCTCGCCGTTAGGCAGCTTCACCAGCAGGAATGAGTCGGGCAGACCGATTTTCTCAATACCGCCTTGTGCCATCACTTTCTTGCTCTCCATGTCGAAGAGCTTGTATTTGATACTACTGCTTCCGCAGTTCAAAACCAAGATTTTCATATCTCTAAACTTTAATCGTTAAACTACTTAATCGCCTGATTAGCGGTAATAATTACCATTTGTACGATGTCTTGCACCTTGCAGCCGCGGCTCAGGTCGTTGACCGGTGCGGCAATGCCTTGCAGAATAGGTCCTACGGCATCGGCGCCGGAGAAACGCTCCACGAGTTTGTAGCCGATATTGCCGGCTTGCAGGTCGGGGAAGACGAGTACGTTGGCTTTTCCGGCAACGGGGCTACCCGGAGCCTTGGTGGCGGCCACTTTGTCAATCAGGGCGGCGTCGGCTTGCAACTCACCGTCGATCAGCATGTCGGGAGCCATCTCTTTTGCCAGACGGGTGGCTTCGCTCACTTTGTCAACGAGTTCGTGTTTTGCACTACCCTTGGTGGAGAACGAAAGCATAGCCACTCTGGGTTCGATGCCCGCAATGGATTTTGCCGTTTCGGCTGTGGAGACGGCTATCTCTGCCAGTTGTTTCGCATCCGGATTCGGATTAACGGCGCAATCGGCAAACAAGAGGAACCCGTTCTCGCCAAGCTGCTTTGCCGGCGTGAACATGAGGAACGCACCGCTGACGATAGAGCAACCGGGACGGGTTTTCAGAATTTGGAAAGCCGGACGAATCGTGTCGGCCGTAGTGCCTCGTGCTCCTGCCAACTCGCCGTCGGCATCGCCGTTCTTGATCATCAGACAGCCCAGATAGAGCGGGTCCTGTGCTTTCTTGGCCGCTTCTTCTTCGGTCATGCCTTTTGCTTTGCGCAGTTCATAGAGCAGATGGGCGTACTCCGGCATCTTGGGATCATTGACCGGGTCGAAAATAACGGCCTCTTGGATGTGCTCGTATCCCTTTTCATCAGCCATCGAACGGATGGTCTCGGGATTTCCGATGAGGATGAGTCGTGCAATCTTGTCACGAAGAATCAGGTTGGCAGCCTCCAGGGTGCGCGGTTCGTCACCCTCCGGCAAGACAATGCGCTGCGGATTAGCTTGCGCACGTTTTAGCATTTTTTCAAGGATATCCATAATAATGATGGTATTAATAGTATTTTTATATATACATATCTAATTTGACGTGCAAAGTTACAAAAAAATATGCATATGTGCAAAAGATTTTTAAAAAAAATATTTTTTTCTTGCAAAAATTTGCGTATATAAAAAAAATGTTGTACCTTTGCAGCTCGAATTGTGAAATGACAATTATAGAACAAATTTTAACACAATAGTATAGTATATTATGGTACTTAAGAAATCTATCGTTCTTTTCGCTGTTATGGCGCTGAGTGTCGGTCTCTATGCACAGGAGTCAGAGGAGTCTTCGGAGTCGGTTAAGGGTAGGCATCCTTACAAGTTGGAGGAGAACGAAAATGTAGCAATGGAGTATGCGCATTGGTCAATCATTCCGCATGCTGGTTTTAATGCATTTGATGGCGACTTTAACTCGGAAATGAAGCACAACGTGGCTGTTCCGAACGCCGGTTTGAGTTTGGAGTATTCGTTTACTCCGGTGTGGAATGTCGGTATCGACTACAGTTACGACATGTACACCGTTACGGGTAAGCCCGGGTCAACGCATGCTGATACGCTGTTGACCGGTGACATGCACAAGGCAGGTGCCTATCTGTCCATCGATCTGATCAACCTCTTCTTCCCGCATGCGCAGAAGAAGATTGTGTCGATTTTCGGATCGATAGGTGGTGGTGCCAGTTGGTATAAGAGTCGCCGGTACTTCATGGACGATGAGGAGAGAGACCCGACCCATCGCCGTGGTAATACGGCTAATTATATCAATGCCGACGGAGAAAACGGTCCGGATCGCATGACGGAATACAAGTGTTTGCCCTATATGCAAGCCGGAGTAGGCGTGGAGTTCAACCTGAACCGTACGCTGGCTCTTGGTGTGAATGCGACCTATTCGTATTTTACCAAGGACTATATTGACGGCCGTGGCTTCTCGGGCAAGGCTTCCCACGCATCGAAGAACAACGATGGTATCTTTGATGTGCATCTGGCTTTGCGTTTCAAGTTGGAGGCTGTCAAGAAGAGCCATGTACGTAACATGACTCCGGAGCAAGAGCTTGCTGACGCCATCGATAGAAATGAGCCGGAGCGCAAGAAAGATACAGTTGTCATGATTATTCGTGATACGGTCGTAATGAAGGAGCAGGTTCCTGTTGCAGGCGAAGGCGGCAGCTCGAGTGTATCGAATACGAAGGTTGAATACCATTCGCATACCGCTACTGCACCTATCACCGGTCAGACATTCTATGTTTACTTCGACAATGCACGCAGCGAGTTGACCGAGCAGGGTCTGACTATCGTTCAGCAGTTGGCTGATCGTATGCTCAACGATCCGGATATCTATATCGACGTAGTTGGTATGTGCGACAATACCGGTTCGGATGAGATCAACAACCGCTTGGCTACCAACCGTGCACTCCGCGTTCTCGACGAGTTGAACAACGAGTTCGGTATCTCGACAGACCGCTGTCTGACATCCGGTCGCGGCAAGATCGTTGGTCGTCGCAGCAAGGCTGCTTACGGACCGAACCGCCGTGTTGAAATCCGTCTGATGTCCAAGCAAGAGTTTGAGCGCGTGAAAGCTGAGCGTCAGCAGCGTGGTGATCTGGTAACTCCCGAGCAAGGTCAGGAAGAGTACAATGACACGGAGTCTTACGAGTCCAACTACGAGGAGACCACCAGCTACAACTCCGGTGAGACGATAGAGACATTGACCGAAGAAGACGTGAATGCCGGCCAGCAAGCCGTCCTCAACGACCCGACCGGACGTACGATCCGCCAGAAGGAGTCGGTCAATGCTGTCACCTTGACCAGCTTGGCACGCAAGCACTTTGGCAACCCGAACTGCTGGGTATTCGTTTACGAAGCCAATAAGGATAAGATAGCAGACATCAACGTCATGCCGGTAGGCGTGGATATTACTATCCCGCAGCTGACCGACGAGCAGAAGCACATCTCCAAGGAGGACGCGCTGGTGTACTACTATCGCATTAAATAAGGTTCGTGCCCTTTGAATGCACGATGGTTCCATAGCTCAGTTGGTTAGTAGCACCTGACTCATAATCAGGGGGTCCTTGGTTCAAGCCCAAGTGGAACCACAGGGGATTTCATCCGACGGATGAGATCCCTTTTGTTTTGCTTAGGGGAGTGTGGCGCGTAGCATTAGATGCACATCGGTGCGCGTCTGCGGACGGTCGTGCTCCGTAGCCCATGTCCGGTCGTAAACAGTCTCGCTCAGTTTCAGATAGAGCGACAGTTGGTCTATGATGTGCCAACGCAGATTCAGATATACTCTGCCGCCGCGTCCGTAGGCGGCATTGTTGGAAATGGCATAGAGCACGTCGTTCTCGTAGAGATAAACGCGGTTGTTCCATGCACGGATGTCAAAGCCCTGCAACCGGATCTGAAGAGTCAGCGGCACGCGCTGGAAGCTGTAGGCTACGTCCTGTGCGATGTTTACGCCCCAACCTGTCTGACGCAGACTGTCGCATGTCAGGTTGCCTTCCGCCGTCGTGCGGATGCTCCATCCGGCTTGTTGCCAGGCGAACTGTGCACGCAGACTGTAATGCCCCGCCTTGGCTTTCTCACGTGCGCGTACGCGCATGCGCACGTTCCATATATCATTAGGTAAGTAGGCGGTTTCCAACACGGCGTCATAACCGTACGACGGATAGTAATGAATGCCGTATTTGATGCCCGAGAAGCGGAACAGGTCGGCGTAGCCGCGCAGTTGCCAGTTTCGTAACTGACGGATGTCAAAACCGATATACACTCCTTGCTCGTCTCCTATCCGCCCTGTCTCGGAGAAACCGTAGCCAAGTGCGTTGTCAAACCACGGTGAATAGTAGCGGTAGAGCAGGGTCAGGTCGATGCGGTCGGTCGCCGCAAAGCGTGCTCCGGCTTGTACACCTACGCCCCATTGCTTGTTTTGTGCTGTAGCCACTTCGCCAAACACGTCTATCCAGCGCCAATGGTAACGCGCATTCACGCCCACCACGGCTTGCCGGTAGCCGCGGAAGTAATGCTGGTTGTACTTGGCGTTCTGATAGGGATGAATACTGTCGGTGTAGATATTTTCGACGGCAGTCAGTCCTATTTTCCAGTTGTTGTGTCTGACGGTCAGGTTGCCGCCCACTGTGTGCTGGTGAATACTGTCTTGCTGGCGGGTAAGCGAATAGAGCAACGAGGCGTCAATATACGTGCGTCCGGCCTGCCATGTCGTCGTGGCGCCGATGCCATGCAGTCCGCTGCCGTCCACCGAACTGAGTCCTCTGACGCCTTCCGGCTCAAAGCCCACGTTGTTCACGTATGCCGTCTTGCCCATGTGAAAAGGGGAAGATAGCACTAATCCCTGTCCGAAGGAGGCTTGCATGTTGCCGGCTACCAGCGACCGGAGTGGTCCGGTGTCGCGCACCCGCAGGTAACCGCCGTATTGCAGCGACTCGGCGTTTCCGCCTATCGGTCGGCGCAGTTGCAGACTCATGTCAAACTGATTCCGGTAACGCATCTTATAGCGCGTCTGCACATAAACGGGGTCGCCCGTGAAGTTCTCGCAGTTGCGGGCATCCACGCGTACCGACAACTCATGTTTGAGTTCGCGCACCGCCTCGCGGAGATAGACTTTCTGCGGCTTCGCTTTCACGGGCACTACTTCCGCAAACGCACACAGATTGCGGATGTCGTATTCCTGCAGACTGCGTATCAACCGCAACTCATAGAGGCTGTCCATCGGATGTTGATAGACGTATAGCAAGATGTCGTCTATCTGGCGCGGACTGAGAAAACGCAACCGTTGCAGGTCGTTCTCGGTGGCGCTGTTCAGGTCGATCGGATGTTCCGCCAGATCGAGCAACTCTTCTTGCAACTCCTCATAATCCACTTCGCTTATCTCCGTTAACTGAGAATAGATATCCAGGATGATATCTTCCGTTTTTATTTGCGCAAAACACATGTTTGCGACAAGTAGAAAGGCTATGAGAACTTGTTTTTTCATAAAACTGCCCACAAAGATACACAAAAATTTGCATATATGCAAATAAATCTGTACTTTTGCAGAACGAAACGAAGCGAATGAGCAAGGCGCCAAAATATTTTCGTTGGATAGCGTGGGGCATAACGCTCTTGGCGTATGCCTACTTGGCATATCGGTTGTTGACCTACGACAGTTGGGGGGAATTGGCCTCCAACTTGCGTGATGCCGATGCAGCCGCATGGTTGTGCGGCCTGGCGGCTTTGTTGCTGATGCCGTTGAATATGCTGTTGGAAGCATGGCGTTGGCAGTTTCTGGTGGGCAATCTGCCGCTTCGCGAGGCACATCGTCAGGTCTATTTCAGCAAGATGGCAGGCCAGTTAACCCCCTATCAGTTAGGGGAATATCCTGCGCGCGGACTGCTGATGGCCGACCGGAAATGGTCGGAGATACTCAGCCTCGGTGTTGTCGGCTCTATGACCATGACGCTGGCAATTATCCTGGTAGGCATGGTGCCGCTGATCCTTTGGGTTGGCGAAGACCGCTGGACTCCGCAGTGGGGAACGATCGGGCTGCTTGTGCTGGCTGCTGTGGCGCTCACGGTGGCTTTGCCATGGCTCTTGCGCCGATGGGTGACGGTGGATAGTCGTATGCTCTTCGGCTCGCTCGGACAGAGTGTGTTGCGCTACTTGTGCTGGTGTGTGCAACTGGCGCTGGTAATGCGCCTCTTCGGACTCTCGTTTTCTGCCGGATGGCTAATCCAAATCCCCGTCTATTACCTGCTCATCACAATCGCTCCCTCCACCTCCGTTGTCGAACTTGGCGTGCGTGGAGCAACGGCAATTTTTGTGTTCGGTTCCGCCGAAGCAACCCTTGCTGCGGCACTCCTTTGGGCAATAAATAGCCTTTTACCTATGCTAATTGGCACTTTTGTGCGCAAAAACGCAAAATAATTTGGCAATTCGAAAAAAAAAGCGTAACTTTGTAGCCGGAAAACACTCAAACCATATATATCATGACACTCACTTTTCAAATCAACTACCGTGCTGAATACGGTCAGACGCTTTGCGTTATTGAAACTCGTGATTCTATCTTGGGCTGGACAGAGCAGACGCCCTTGTTGCTCAACTGCCATGGAGCGGACTTCTGGACTGCCACAATTCCTGTATCGGACTTTGCCGGAGTGGTAGAGTACAAGTATGCTATCCGTCTCCAGGACGGAGGCTTTATCTACGAGGCGGGCGAGCCGCGCACCTTGCAACTGCGTGCCGCGGACAAGAAACTCGTCGTGCGTGATTTCTGGCAGGCGATAGATTATGAGAAGTCGTTCTATACCACGGCTTTCCTCAAATCGCTCTTCCTGCGTCAGAAGCCGCAGAAAGCCAAGGCCCCCAAGGGCAATATCCGCCTCTCTATCGACCTGCCGCAAATCCTGCCTTCGCAGGGTGTTGCCGTCGTGGGCAACATACCGGCGTTGGGCAACTGGAACCACGATGACAAACTGCCGATGATGGACGGTGAGTTCCCGCTTTGGCGCGTGGATTTCGACGCACCGGTAGATCAGATAATCGAGTACAAATACGTCATCTACGACCTGAAAACCGGTCAGACCATTGACCAGGAGTGGGGCGAGAACCGCAAGATATGGGGCATACAGAAAGGCGTCAAGATTCATCAGAACGATCGCTCGTTCCGCCGCACGCAGCCGCGCTTCAAGGGAGCCGGTGTGGCGGTTCCTGTCTTCTCGCTCCGTACGGCCGAGGGCTTCGGTATCGGCGAGTTCCTCGACCTCAAGAAACTGGCCGATTGGGCAGCACTCACAGGCCAGAGGATGATCCAGACCCTGCCTATCAACGATACGACGCTCACGCATACCAACCGCGACTCGTATCCCTACAATGCCGTTTCCGTCTTTGCGCTTCATCCGATTTACATCAATATCGAGCGCATGGGACGCCTCACCCCCGCGCAACTCAAGAAATACCGTGCTACCCAGAAGGAATTCAACGCCAAGGCGATTGCTGATTACCAGTGCGTTTACGACGAGAAGATGAAGTACTTCAAGGCGCTCTTCAAGGCGGAGTCGGCTGCTTGTTTCTCCAGCGCCGAGTACAAGGCGTTCTTCCAGAAGAACCAGGATTGGCTCGTTCCCTATGCCGACTTCCTCCATCGCCGTGACAAACAGCCGAAGGAACTGTATTTCTATCTCCAGTTCCACGCCGACAAGCAGCTCTCCGAGGCGGTCGCTTATGCCCACTCGATAGGTGTGGCGATGAAGGGGGATATACCTATCGGTATCTCGCCGGATTCGGTGGATGCTTATACCGATCCGCAACTCTTCAACCTCAATGCCTCTGCCGGTGCACCGCCCGACGATTTCTCTATCTCCGGCCAGAACTGGGGATTCCCCACCTACAACTGGGACGAGATGGCCAAGGACGGCTTCGGCTGGTGGCGCCACCGCTTCCAGAAGATGCAGGACTACTTCGATGCCTATCGTATCGACCATATCCTCGGCTTCTTCCGCATTTGGCAGATGCCTAAGACCGACGTCTGGGGATTGTGCGGCCACTTCGTTCCGGCATTGCCGTATTCCTATCAGGATCTGCAGAACCAGGGCATCTGTCTCGACTGGGACAGAATGACCAAACCCTATATCCGTGCCAACTTCCTGGGCGACGTCTTCGGCTATGACACCGAGTGGGCGAAGCAGCATGCACTCGCTACCCACGACAACTACGTCTATTATTTCCGCCCCGAGTTTGATACCCAACTCAAGGTACAGAACTGGCTCGACGAACTTCTCGCCGATGAGGCAAAGCGCAAGGCGGCAGGTATGACTGTTGAGCAGGTGCAGAACATAGCCAACGGACTCATCTACCTCCATTGCGAGAAACTGTTCGTCATCGACCAGAACAACCCGTATATGCTCCATCCGCGTATTTCCGTCTATCAGTCGCACTCGTTCACCGAGCTTTACGACGATCAGAAGGAGATTATCATGCGCATCTACAACGACTATTTCTTCCACCGTCATACCGAGTTCTGGCGTCAGTCGGCTATGCGCAAACTGCCGACGCTCATCAATGCTACCGGAATGCTATGCTGCGGCGAGGACCTCGGAATGGTTCCGGCATGCGTGCCCGATGTGATGCACGAGTTGCAGATTCTCTCGCTCGAGATACAGCGTATGCCCAAGGATCCGACGCTCCTGTTCGCCCATCCGGCCGACGCACCCTATCTGAGTGTATGTACCACCGGTACCCACGACACCAATCCGCTCCGCGCATGGTGGGAGGAGGATCGCGAAGTCACCCAGCGCTTCTACAACGAGCAGATGGGCTGGTGGGGCGAAGCACCGCATCAGATGTCGGCTCAGATAGCCGAGTTCATCGTCAACCAGCATATGTACAGCCCCGCTATGTGGGTCATCCTGCCCCTGCAAGACTGGTTCGCTATCAACGACGACGTTCGTCTGCCCGATGCACATGCCGAGCGTATCAACGTGCCGGCTAACCCACGCCACTTCTGGAACTACCGCATGCATATCTCGCTCGAAGACCTGCTCCGTAAGGATGAGTTTAATGCACAGGTACGTCGCCTGACGAGCGTTCGCTAACCTACCCGCGGCGGCTATGCGTGAGTGGCTCCGGACACATCCGATGTTCGTGTTGTTGCTGCCCTTGATAGGCGCTATACTGCTCTGTCGCTATACGCAACGCCCTGTCAACCTGCTGCAAGATACCGAGTTCTGCTATCTTGACAGTATGCATACCTATCGCACCGTGGTGAGGGATTACCCCTCGCCACGGCGTCGTACTCAAAGGATTGAAGTGGAGCTGCTGAGCATGGAGGATAGCCTCTCCGTCCCGCTGCATCAGAAAACCATCCTCTATATCGCTACCGATAGTCTCGGACGTGCTGCCGCCCTGCAAGTGGGTGATACGCTGCTGCTCCGCACGCGCATACAGCGCGGAGGCACTATCGACGGATTCGATTATGGCAACTACCTGCGTATGCAGGGACTCGTCGGCACGGGCTACGTCCCGGCTCATGCGTGGCGGTGTATCGCGCGGGGCAATGCCTCTTGGCATCCCAAGACGTGGCAACACCACCTGTCGCAACGGCTGAGTGTCATGCCTTTTACGCCGCGCGAACGCGGCACGCTCCAGGCACTTACCTTGGG
Organism: Paludibacteraceae bacterium; assembly: GCA_017425065.1. Lineage (GTDB taxonomy): Bacteria > Bacteroidota > Bacteroidia > Bacteroidales > Paludibacteraceae > Colicola. Next base: position 3,411 of record JAFPJV010000119.1, on the reverse strand, counting down.
TTATAAAGAAGATATCGATTCCGATGTGCGTCGCTGCTTTCAGGCTTCCGGTGCCGCCCACGTGCTGGCTGTCAGCGGATTGCATACAGGAATCATATATACGGTCTTTTGGTTGTTGTTTACCGGTTTCGGACGTTGGAAACCGCTCTACGAGGACACCGCGGGCAGAATAGCTTTGTCCGTCGCCCTGTTGCTGGTGCTGTGGGGATATGCCTTGCTCACCGGACTCACGCCCTCCGTCGTGCGTTCTTCTCTCATGCTGTCCATCGTGCAGGTCGGCTATATGTGCAGACGCCAGGCGGTCTCGCTCAATACCCTCGCGGCTGCGGCGCTGCTGATCCTTATTGCCAACCCGCGCGACTTGTTCTCCGTGAGCTTCCAGTTGAGTGTTGCCGCTGTGGCGGCCATCCTGATATTGCAGCCGTCGATGAAATCCTGTCTGCCGTACCGACTCACTCGGCGGGTATGGATTAACAAGGTCTGGACGTATCTGCGCGACTTGATATTGGTCTCCATCGCCGCATGGCTCGGCACCATGCCGCTTACAACCTACTACTTCGGGCAAACGAGCAACTACTTCCTGCTCACCAACCTCATGGTCTTGCCCTTGGCAACACTGGCGGTTGCGGGCGGACTCCTTTGTCTGCTGCTCGGCACCTTGCCATGGATAGGGCAGGTGGTTTGTTGGCTCACGCAAGCTGTCGTCTGGCTGATGAACACGGCGGTGGGATGGGTCGAATCCCTGCCCGGCTCGGTGACGGTCATCCGTATCTCGCCTCTAATGGTCATGCTCCTTTACGGAGCCATCGTGGCCGGCGCACTGACCATGACGCGAAAACTATGGTGGGCAATACCGTGCGCCGCTTGCCTGACAGCCTTTGGCTACTTATATACACTGATTTGAACATAAAAACTCTCCGCTAATGGAACGAAAAACATATACCCTTTCCGAGTTGTCTTCGCTGATAGAAGAAACTATTATCGACGGCATGCCCGAGACCTATCTCGTCCGGGCAGAGATAGCTTCGCTCAACGAACGGGGCGGACACCTTTACTTTGACCTCGTCGAGAAAGCCGACCGCGGTATCATGGCGGCACGTGTGCGCGCTACGTGTTGGCAGCAGCGCCAACGCATGTTGCAAGCGTATTTCCGGCAGGAAACGGGAACACCTCTCCAACCTGGTCTTCAGATTCTTGTCGAGGTCGAGGTGCAGTTTCATGCCGTCTATGGTCTCAGCCTCAATATCATCAACATCGATCCGCGTTATACCGTTGGCGATCTCGCCCGTCAGCGTCAGGAAACGATTCGCCGACTCACCGAAGACGGTGTATTGGATATGCAGCAAAGCCTCGTCCTGCCGACGCTCGTCCGTCGTTTGGCGGTCATCTCGGCTTCCGAGGCGGCGGGCTACGGCGATTTCTGCCACCAACTCGCCGACTCGCCCTATCGTTTCTCCACCTCGCTTTTTCCCGCTACCATGCAGGGCGAACGGGCGGAGCAATCCATCATCTCCGCACTGGAAACCGTCTATGCGCAGGTCGAGGACTTTGATGCGGTGATTATTATCCGCGGAGGCGGTGCCACCACCGATCTTAGTTGTTTTGATCAGTACAGCCTTTGTGCGCTTTGCGCTCAGTTCCCCTTGCCGGTCATCTCGGGTATCGGTCATACCCGCGACGTGAGTATCTTGGACATTGTCGCTCATCTCGCGCTGAAAACACCGACTGCTGTGGCGGCGTGGCTGGTCGAACGTATGGACAACCAGTCTGCCCGTATCGACGACATGTTGCGGCGCCTTGCCCAGACAGCGACGCGTCAGGTGCTCATCCGCCGACATCGTGTCGAATTGCTCGAACAGCGACTTGCCGCTTGTTCCCCGGAGCGCATCTACCGGATGGGCTATAGCCTCTTGACCAGCAACGGACGCGTCGTACATAGTGTCCGCGACGTGCAACCGGGACAACCGCTCACCACCCATCTCTTGGACGGACAGATAGAATCCCAGGTGACCAAATGCTGACTCGCAAACAATGGATAGGACTGGCGCTCGTGGTGGCGATGGCATTGGCCTTGGTCACCTTTGTGCATCTGGTGCCGCAACGCCCCTTGCCGCCTTTGGCTGCTACCGACACGCTCGCTTCGCCGCCGCATCGTCAGTGGCGCGATTCTGTGTATGGCAGACATTCCGACCGCCGCAACTATACCAAGTACCAGCCGGTTCCTGTCCGCCGACGCCGTTTCAATCCCAATACGGCGGACTCTGTCACCCTGCTGGAGCAGGGACTCAAACCATGGCAGGTCGGCAACCTTCTCAAGTACCGCCGTGCCGGAGGCTCGTTCCGCAAACGCGACGATATGCGCCGTCTCTACGGACTATCCGACGAGCAGTTCCGCGCCATGGCTTCGTATATCGACCTGCCCGACACGCTGAAAACAGTCCGGGGTACCCTTGCTCGCGACACCTTCCCCCGCTATGTCTCGCATAAGATTGACACCGTGCTCGAACTCAATACGGCCGATACCGCCGAACTCCAACTCTTGCGGGGCATTGGCCGCTGGACGGCCGTGCAGATAGTGCGCTACCGCCAGCAACTCGGAGGCTATTACTCCGCCGACCAACTGTACGAAATCCCGGATATCGACGCGCAGATGCTGGATACCGTCTTGCCGCGCTTCACGGTTGACACGACGCTTATCCGGCGTATAGCTGTCAACCGTTGCTCCGTTTCTTCGCTCAGCCGCCATCCCTATCTGCGTTTCGAACAAGCAAAAGCCGTTTACGAACACCGTCGGCGCTATGTCCGCCTATCCGGAATCGACGATCTCCGTTCGCTTCCACAGCTCTCACCCTCCGATATCGCCCGCCTCAGCCATTATCTCACTTTCTCCGAGTAGTATCGCGCGCGCACGCACGTTCATTATTATATATTATATAGCCTTTCGGCATCAGCGCAAGAATAGCCGTTTTTGCCCGAAAAGACACGGTCTTTCCGCAATGCGACAAATTGACAAATTTTTTCGACAAATTAGCCACTACTGATAATCAGCGAGTTACAAAGAAAATGCACTTTTTTTGCATTTTTTTTACGAAAATATTTGCGTATGTCAAATAAAAGCAGTAATTTTGCACCCGCTTTTGAGAAACAAGCGTGTTTCTATTTTCTGCCGAAAGGGTATTAAAATGTAGGATCATCAGTCTAATGCTTGAGTTGATTCCTCTTTTTTTTGCGCTCTATTCGAAAGCAAAAGCACCGAAAATGATCTTTGAAAGATTGAAACAATTAGTGTAGTACAAGAACGAGAAATTTTAAAAGTTCCCGAAGATTCTAGTACACTCAATAAGTTATTCTGAGCTACGATTTAATTATTATTTTACAACGAAGAGTTTGATCCTGGCTCAGGATGAACGC
>JAFPJV010000118.1 GCA_017425065.1 Paludibacteraceae bacterium | reverse complement strand
TAGGAAGTACTCGGATGCACCCGCTCTTAAATCGAAATATCGTTGCACTAGCATTTCGATTTAGGGGAGTGCCCTCTAAGCCACTTGAGAGGGGTTAATAGTTAAACATGTTATTTATTTAGTTTTTTCAGTTCTTCAATCAGTTTGTCGAGCGATGGAATCATTTGCAGGACTTCTTCCATTTCACTTTCCGGCATCATTACCGCTTTCCGCATGCATTCGGGTATGTGCTGCGCTTGCTCGTAGAGCGCTTTGCCTTGTTTGGTGAGCGACACAATGCGCTGGCGCGTATCCTCTATACCGCGTGTACGCGTGATAAGTCCGGCTTTCTCCATACGTTGCAAAAGCGGCGTCATGGTGTTTGTATCCAATAGCAAACGCTTGCCGATGTCGCATACCGGTTGTTTGTCCTGCTCCCAGAGCACCAACAGCACCAAGTACTGCGGATAGGTGATGCCAAGCGGATTCAGATACGGGTGATAAGCACCCATCATCAGCCGCGCTGCGGAATACAGCCGGAAGCATAATTGGTTCTCTAATTTCAGTTGCTCATTACTCATAAAGTCATTTACGATTTAGTCATTTACAATTTACGATTTATTTGTTCATTGAATCATTTAGTTAAATAGCCAAATAGTACATAAATAGTACATGGTACATGAACAAATGGTACATGTTTATGTCGTTCACGATGCAAAATTACAACAAATATTTTAATGTCGCAAGCGATATAACTATTTTTCTTAACAATCGTACATTTTATCTTAAAAAAACAACCACCAGCGGCAGAGCTGATGGTTATAATCTATTTTTTCTTGCTATATTTGGCTTTGACGATTTCGTAGGAGTTGCGCGTCAAGTGGCGTAGAAGGTCGTCCGGCGCAGTATGCGGGTGGATGCCTATCCAGTGTTTTGGCGACTCGTTGTAGGGATTGCCGATACAATCGTATTGCGCCTTCAATTCGCCGATCCGCTCGGGCTGACACTTGAGCGAGATGACCTGATAGTCGTTGCAATCGAAGAACGCGAACATATGTCCGCATACATAAAAGACCAGCACGCCTTCGCCGTTCTTGAACTTCACAAACGGCAATTTCTCCTCCACGTCTGCGCCTAACGACAGGCAATATTCTCTGTATTCGTCAATGTACATAAAGCCGGAGTACTGTGATTCTACAACGGCGGAAATGGCGTATATTCTCAATTATGTGGACAAGACGCGCTTCACCGGTGATTGGACGCCTGATGCCGATACCGACGTGAAGCTCTATCACTCGCTCAACGATGATATCGTGGCGCCGGAGAACTCGCAGATGATGTTTGAGCGGTTGGTAATCAATTCCGCCACCAGCTCGTCGCTGATATTATTGCCGAGTTGGCGGCAAACATCCTGGCTCCAACGCTGCGCCATGGCTATTCGCGAGGATTGTTCCTGTATTCCTTGCAGCAGGGCATAGATATAACCCGCGTTGAAATTATCTCCTGCACCTACCGTACTGACCGTTTCGATCCGGGCGACAGGATAGGTCTCACAGCCCGTCGGAGTATAGACACGAATCGTCCGTGCGCCATTCGTCAATATCAAGGTGTCGCAGAAGCGTTTGACGCGCTCATAGACAGCCTCTCCGTCCTGGAGACCGTACATATATTCAAAATCTTCCATCGAGCCGCGTACCACATTCGCCAGGCGCATATTCTCTTCGATATTACCGATAATCTGCGGCAGTTCGGCGATGTGATTCTTGCGGAAATTGACATCGTAATACAGCCACGCGCCAACTTCTCTCGCACCATACAGGAAGGTACTCACAACAGGCCGAATGACCGGATTGATGGCAAAGAATGAACCGAAAAGCACTATATCTTCTCCCGTAACCTGCGGCAAGGCATTGTCCAACAGATCCGTTGCATGGTCTTTGTAAAACTCATACTGCGCATCGTTCTGCTCGTTGAGAAAAGCCAGGGTGATATGCGACTTGGTGCCCTGGTGGCGACAGACATATTCCGCCGAGACACCGTTGGCTTCCAGGAAATGGCAGATGATATCGCCGATATGGTCGCTACCTGTCTCCGTCACCATGGCACACGGTACGCCTGCGCGACCGAGCGACACAATGCTATTAAAGGTCGAGCCACCCGGCACGGCTTTCTGCGGCTGGTCGTTCTTGAACAAGATATCCAGCACCGTTTCCCCTATTCCGATTACACGTTTCAGGAGGACAGAATCAGTTGAACGGGTTATTTCTGGAGGACAAAGTCGTAGCCCTTGTAATGGATTGTATTGCCGTCCAGCACAGCGTGGGTTTCCAATTTGGACAGATTGGCCTTCATCTCATCCACATTGCTGTCCGTAAACGACAAGGTCAGATCGTTGCCTACGATGACATAGGATCCACCCGCCCAAGCGTCAATAACCTGACCGCCCATTGAGCCTACTTCATGGAATTTGAAAGTGGTTCCATTGAATTCGAAGTACATGTAGCCGGCTTCACTAACCTGATAAACCCACTTGCCCTGCAGATCGTCCTTTTGGGAAGAATTGTTTTGATTTTCATTTTCCTTCGGGTCATTCGTGTCGCAAGCAACGAAACTAACTGCGCCGAGCACTACAGCCAGCATGATAAAAAACGAATAGAACTTTTTCATAATGATATAGATTTTTATGATTTTAGAACATCCCCCGCCCCCTTCTCAAAAGGGGAGAAGATGAGATTAGTTTTTGTTTCAGGGTGCAAATTTACTACAAATATTTGGAATGTGCAAGGATTTAACGATAAAAATCAAATCTATTTGAGATTTTAGCGGGAAAGCCTTGCTGTTCGCACAACTGAGCGCAATAATCGTTCGAGCCTTTTAGGCGAGATAAGAACTAAATTCGGAGGGCGGAGCGTCCTTCCGCTTTCGGAAGGAGCGGCCTCCGCCTAGGATGGTTATTTCTATGCGGGCGTGCCGAAGGTACAAAATATTTGTAGTCAAGAGTCAAGAGCCGAGAGCCTAAAGGCAAAACCGTTAGCATCTCGTTCGCATCCCGAACGTCACCGTAGTGTGACAGAAAAGTGTCTCAAGAGTCTCAGAGTCTCACGCAAAAAAAATAATGAAGATGACGCTATGTCGCTATTGTGCAGATGACGATATGACGGTTTGTT
>JAFPJV010000117.1 GCA_017425065.1 Paludibacteraceae bacterium | reverse complement strand
CGTCGGGTTGCCCACGACGGTGATTCGGTTCTGCGGCTTGCCGGATTCCTCGTCGTAAATGACGTACGGGATGGTGTTGCTCACACCCTCGTTGCCTGCACGTTTGGCTTTGTTGCGCGACATCTTCGCCGTCGTCAGGACAGAGAATGGGAAGTCGAACATGTTCTCGTCCGGCCATACAGCACGGCGGTCGCGCTCGTTGTTGTTGTTATATTGTCCGGGGGCCGTGAGATGGAGCGGTATCTCGTATTCATAGTAGTTGTTTTTCAAGTCTGTTCCGAGGCGGACAAAACAAGTGAGGTCGCCGTCCTGCAAGGTCGGATCCATCGACTCAATCTGCTCGGCATGCACAAAGAGCTGGAAGTTCTTGTACTGGCGCATGTCGTACCCCGTATTCTTATAGACGGCTCGTGCGTCACGCGGACTGAGGTTCATCACGCGCATGACCATCGCCTGCTCGTTCTGTTCGATGAGCTGCGCCTGCCCGGGATCGGTCTGACGACTCACGCCCGGCGGCAAGACATAGTTAACCGGCGTGCGCGTGCTGTTCTCCTCGATATTGACGGTCTGTACATTCATGGAAGCACCGGTATTGACCGTGGTGCCGATAGGATACAGATCCTTGGTATATTGACGCCACTCGCCACGCACAAGGTCGAGCGTTGCAAAACGCAGATGGGTCTCCTTCTCGAAACCCGTCATATACATACGCATGAAGCGAATGGACTTGAAATTGCGGATGGAACCGACGGTTTTGACATCCGAGCTGTCGCCCTTCAAAGGAATTTTGAACTGATACCACGCCACGTCCTGCGTCTCGCCGTTGCGGAGCGTCACGCGGGCTATCTTCTTCTCCGTGATATGCTGGCGGCCGACCTCCATCATATCCGGACGGAGCAAGATGCGATACTGGAAGTACTTCTCGTATTCGTTCAGCGTGTTGTCACCGTTGATATCTTCGATATCGGGTTGCAGCGTGGAAGCCGTGCCGTAACTCTCGGTCTGCGATTCGGTATCGGGCGAGTTGCCCTCCGTGCCGTTAAAGTGCTTGTAGCGCTCGAGCACGGGCACCGAATTCTCGTCGAAGTCTGTTCCGCGATAATAGTGGTAATTGTCACCCGCCGGGTCGTTAATCGGCGAGAACGGATCCTCACGCCAACTGGCGAGCACTTCGGCATCCACCTTGGCACGCAAGTCGTTCACATACTGCTTGTAGATCGGCCATGTGAACTCCTGGGCAGTGGTGAGTCCGTTCAGTCCGACATCCTGCTTCGGGCGCGCTCCCGTCTCGTTGGAGAAGGCCGTAACGGTGGAGGTGGTACGCGGCACATAACCCCAGATAGTAGAGTCCACACGGCCGTTGTCCTGATCCGATATAGGCAAGCCGTGCTCAAACGACTTCTTGCCATCGCGCAGGATGTCCTCGCTCACGTCACCCAAGTTGATATACAACTCGCCGTCGTAGCCGTCCGGGTTCGTCAGCATCGGATCCATCAGCCAGAACTCGATATACTCGATATTGGCTTTCTCAAAATCTGTATTGTCCAGCCGACGCATAATACCGCCCCAACGCTGCTTCGGATTAGTCAGCTGGCCACGGTTGTTGATTTCGGATATAGACACGTTGTACGGTCCGCGCTCCTGCGGATAGAACGACAGGTTGAGCACCGCGAGCTTGGTGTCTTGGTTTGCCAATTGCTCCTTGTTCGGATAGATCTCCTGCTCGTAGATGATACGCGTGCGGTGATCACTCATCGTGTTCGCATCGTTGCGGATATGTTCGGGCGTATTGGTCTGCGGATAGCCGAAGATAGGATCCACCGTGTACCACGCCAACTGAGCACGGTTCTGGTTGTACGAGATCTTGTTGATATCGCGCGACTCGCTGAACGGAGAAGGCGTAGAAGCCAGGAACCAATAACTCGGATAATGGACATCGATATTGGTCGTAGTGGATTCAAAGTCGTCAATATACGCGGTTCCGACCGAGCCTACATCATTCGTGTGGCCGGGAATCATATGGGCAAACTCGGCATTTATCTGGAATGTGCTGGGAGCCGTAGCCGTGATCCATGGAATCTTGTCAATGGCATTGGTGAGCCACTGCATTTCGGTCTTGTACGAGCCGTTCACGCCCCAGATGGTGTTTGCCAATGGTTCGGAACCCGTATTCACCTTGGTCGTCAGCGGACGCTCGCGCAGGTGCATAATGGTTGCGCCCAACATGAAATCCTTGGTAAACTCGTATTCAAAGTGCGCACCGAAGAGCGATTTACGCTGCATGGAGAACGTGGATTGATTCTCCAGTTTGACATCCACGTTGGTGCCCGACTCGAGAATAGACTGATTGAGAATAGTCACCGTTCCCATGACATAATCCACGGTATAATCAACATTTTCTACCAGTGTAGCTCCTCCGGCAGTCACCGTAACGGAGCCTCTCGGGACATTCATCGCGCCGAGGCGGATCTCCGAGCCGTTCGTTCCCTTATACTTTCCCGTTAGATGGAACTTGTTCTTCTCCGACATTTCCTGAGCGATCACGAGCGTGGAGTCATACAACTCCTGGAAGCAGTACTTGGCTACCAGTTTCGGGTCGTTGCCCAACTGCGCCGCCAAATGCGAGCCGAAAGGTTCCAGCACAGGGAAGATGATTCGTCCATTGGAGGAATAGACCGTCAGACCCTCGATGAAATCGAACTTTCCGTCCGGTGAGGGGTTGTTCTTGCTATCCAGCCGGTCAAGATTCATGACACGCACCAGTTGCTTGCCTTTAATGGGTCCTTCGTTCAGATACTGCATCTCGGTTCCTACCGAATCGTTGCGGTACATGACATAAAGTTCGAATTTGTCGCTTGAGACGGAAGTTGCGCCGAGAGAATAGATATTCTTCAACATCAGATCCCATGTTCCGCGCCCCTTCTTGTCCGGCGCATTATTCGTGGACTTCAGCAGCTTCAACGCCAAGGCATTCGGTGCACGCAAATCCTCGGATCCATCGGTAGAAAACTCACCGACCTGATAGACTCTTCCGTTGTAAGTATATTCGTAAGCCACAGCCAGCACCTCGTCCTGATTCAAGGCCTGCTTGAGGGAGATATAACCCAAACTGGGATTGAGCGTATATTCCGAACTTGTCAGCAATCTGGCCGACTCAACCTTCTCATAATCGATACCTCCCTCCATGCCGTTAAAATGCTCCAATGCCGAACTAGTCTGCTGGATATTTCGGAAGTCAGTGGTCTTAACCTGGGCATAGAGGTCGTTGGCGGTATTCTCCGGCGCAGCTACGTCGTTTCCGGACCATGCGGTATTCTGCATGTGCTTCTTCTGCTCTCCCAAGTCAGTAAACGCCACGACATTACGCGCCTGTTCATAGTTGCCCTTGCGGTTGGTCACCCATACTTCAATCTTGTTGATGGTAAAACCGGATGCGATATAGGGCACCGAACTCATCGCCTCCTCATAACGGTCGCGGAAGAAATGCGACAGGAAGAAGTGGCGGTTCTCGTCGTAATTGTCGCCCGAGATATTGAACTTCGACATCTGGGCTCCGCCCTGCGAACTAACCGACTGACTCTCTGAGTTTTGCTGGCTGATGAGCGCTTGAATCTTGAACTTGCCGAACTTCAAATTGGTCTTGATACCAAACAGCGCCTGGCTGCCACGAATCAACGACGAATTCAGATCCATCGTCACATTACCTGCCTCGATGGACTGGATAATATCGTCTTCGTGCCCTTTGTAGTTGAGTTTGAGATTTTGCTGGTCGAACGAGAAACTGGCTTCGGTATTATAGTTGAGGTTGAAGTTGATTTTCTCACCTACCTTACCGTTGACAGACGCCTGAATCTTCTCGTCGAAATTAAAGATATTGTTATTTCTGGCTCGCTCGGTGAGCGAAGGATTCGCAATATACTGGTGCTTGAATCCGAAAAGCAATTCGGCGGATCCCTGCATCTTGAGTTGCACGCCTCCTGGACCGAAGATCTTATCAGCCGGGCCAATGTTGAACTTCATGTCCGTAATGTCGAATTTCTTCTCGTTATTATGCTCCACCTCACCGATTTTCTGCTGCCAATACTTGTGCATCAACTGCTTCTCGGTATATGCCTTGTATTCCTCCGCCGTCATTAGATAGGGGGTAGCAATCTCCGTATCGCCCATCTTGGTGCGTAGCACGTAGGTGCCAGTCTGCAAGTCGTACTCTACTTCGGTCTTGATATTATCCGGAGTGCGCAAATCCATGCTGCTCTGAGGCGCTGTCAGTTGCTCGTAGTCGTCACTGCCCAGAGGAGCCACTTGCACCGGCGCCCATATAGCCGAATCGCCCGTCTCCGACAACTCATCTGCCGTTTCTGCATTTTTTGCCGCTTCTTTGGCAGCTTTTTCCGCCTCTTTGGCTGCCTTTTCCTCAGCCGCCAACTCCCGCAGTGTTTTGGGTCTCGGCGTCTGAGCAACCATTGTCAATGGCAGCAACAAAAGTAAGGCTATGTATAGTATTCTCTTTCTCAATTTCTTACAGCATTTTTAACGCTTCACGAATAACCGCTTCCACCTTCAGCGTCGGGTTGGATCTGAGGATCTTGTCAACAGCCTTCACGCTTGCAGCCGCCGCAAAGCCCAACATAGTCAGCGCACTTACCGCTTCGGCCTTCACGCCTCCCTCTTCCGGCTCAAAATCGCCAAGCGGCAACTCCGTCGGATCTCCACCCAAATCCAGTTTGAGCGCCTTGTCCTTGAGATCCACAATAATACGTTGCGCCGTTTTGGGACCCAAACCCTTCACCTTCGCCAAGCCTTTCGAGTTGCCCGTTGCTATCAACATGCGTAGCTCTTCGGCAGAGAAAGCGCTCAGTATCATCCGCGCCGTAGCAGCCCCTACACCGCTTACAGTCATTAGCATCTCGAACAGCTGACGCTCGGCACGGACAGCAAAGCCGTATAATTCATGCGCATCCTCACGGATAATTTCTGTCACAAACAATTTCACTTCTTTTTCTTCCTGCCCCACCAAAGCCGAATAAGTCGGCAAGGTGATCGCCACGGAATAGCCTACTCCCGCCGCTTCAATAACAGCCGTTGCAGGATTCAGATCCGTCAATATTCCCTTGATATATTCAATCATAATTTTTCGCGTACATGCATAATGCGCACAAATTAGCGTGCAAAGGTACGACTTTTTTTTTATATATGCAAGCACACACGCGCTTTATTGCAAAAAATATATATTTTTACTTAAAAAAACACGCAACTTCCGTCCTGTGACTTTTCATTTTCATTTTTTTTGTGTACTTTTGTGCGCTAATTTAGGATTGATATGGATAGAACTGAGATTTCCGCTTTAGGCGAATTCGGATTGATACGCAGGCTGACAGACAAAATAGTGCTTCAGCAACCTTCTACACGCAAAGGTGTCGGGGACGACTGCGCCGTCATGCAATACGACCGCGACGAATGTGTGCTGATGACCAGCGACATGCTCCTGGAAGGCATTCACTTCAATTTGGAATACGTTCCGCTCAAACATTTAGGCTACAAGGCTGCCATCGTTAACTTCTCCGACATCTATGCCATGAACGGCACGCCTACGCAACTGACGGTCAGTCTGGGCGTGAGCAAGCGGTTCTCGGTAGAAGACTTGGAAGAGCTATATAGCGGCATCCGTCAGGCTTGCGAGCGATACGGAGTGGATTTGGTAGGCGGGGACACATGTTCCAGCATGACCGGACTGACTATTGCCATCACCTGCTTAGGGACAGCAAAAGCCGATGAAATCGTCTATCGAAACGGCGCCAAACAGAATGATCTGATATGCGTTACCGGCAATCTTGGGACGGCTTACATGGGCTTGCAACTCCTGGAACGCGAACGGCTTGTCATGCAGGGGAACGACAAAGCCACTCCCGATTTCGAAGGCAAAGAATATCTACTTGAGCGTCAACTCAAACCGGAAGCACGGCGCGATATCATCCAAAAACTGCGCGAGGCGGGTATCAAACCTACGGCTATGATGGATATCAGCGACGGTTTGTCGTCTGAATTGCTACATATATGCAAGCAGTCGGGAGTCGGATGCGCAGTGTATGAAGACAAGTTGCCCATCGACTATCAGGCTGTAGTATTGGCAGAAGAAATGAATCTGAATATCGTTACGTGTGCGTTGAACGGAGGCGAAGACTATGAGTTGCTTTTCACGTGTTCGCTCAGCGACTATGAGAAATTAGTGCCTATAGACGACATCTATCTGATCGGCCATATTACCAAGCCGGAAGCAGGCACTGTATTAATAGGGCGTCAAGGAGAAGAAATTCCGTTGAAAGCGCAAGGATTTAATGCTTTTAGCGAAGCGTAGCAAACTCCGACAAATCAGTTACACAGAGATCCGTAATATCCCGTACTGCATCCGGTACGGGATTGTTTTTTGTAAGATACACCGCCCGCATCCGGGCTTTTTGCGCAAAGAGCATATCGGTAATATCGTCGCCGACCATAACCGAGCGATGGAAATCCACTTCGGGAAAATCCTTTTTCGCCTGCAAAGCCATACCTGTCTCAGGCTTGCGGTTCGGGCTATTCGACGACTCCAGATCCGTACAGGTATATATTCCATCCAAACGTCCTCCGGCAGACTGAATGTCGCCCAGCATCCGCCGATGGATATCCTGTAAATCCGCCTCGCTCATCACCCCTTTTCCAACCCCTTGTTGGTTGCTAATGAGGAATATACGCCGGTATCCGGCCGCCAGTTGTTTCATTGCGGGCAAGGCACCCTGTATCCACTCCCACATACTCCAGTTGCGCACATAGTCACCCGGAAGGTGCCGGTTGAGAACGCCGTCCCTGTCCAGAAAAAGGAACTCGTCAGGAGCGAAAAGCGCAGCAAACTCCCGCTGTGCCCGCCAGTAGTCTTCCGGTACACCTATATCGATAAAATAATCGCTGAAACGCAAGCCGTAGAAACCGGGATTTCCGGCAAACGGTTGCATCAGTTCTTTCTCAAAGGAGAAGGCTGTCGGCAAGGTTTGTCCCATTAACCATATATGGTTAATAGCATAAATACCGCCATTGATAGCACCCGCACCCAGGCTGTCCGTTTTTTCCCGAAAAGCGACGATTCGTCCATCCGGGTTGCAGGAGACGGAGCCGTAACGGGCGGTGTCTTCCACGTTGCGAAGCGCGATGCTCAAGTTGGCTTTTTTTGAGGTATGAAATTCGTAGAAATCGCGGAAGTCGATATCGAAGAGTGTGTCCCCGTTCAAAACGATGAAATCGGAAGAATTGATCTGTTTGGCTGCTTGCAGGATTGCTCCGCCCGTAAAGAGAGGCGTGCTCTCGTTGGAATAAACGATCTCCACATTCCGATAGACGCTGCCAAACCAATTCCGAATCACTTCATGCTTATATCCCGTAGCCAGTATGACACGTTCTATCCCTGCATCCGCAAGCCGGTCAATGACATAGCACAGGAAGGGTTTCCCATAGACCGGTGCCATCGGTTTGGGCACATTTCCAAGCACATGGCTCAACCGTGTCCCGAATCCTCCTGCTAATATGACGGCTTCCTTAAACACGCGGAAACAGAGTGGCTTCAACCATCTCGCAGACAATATGACCCAACATGATATGCGATTCCTGAATGCGCGGCGTATCATCGGACGGGACGTTCAGCAAATAGTCTGCCATCGTACGCATTTCGCCTCCCGTGGAACCGGTAAAAGCAACCGTTATCACGCCTATCTCTTTCGCCTTGCGGAACGCATTGCAGATATTCCGTGAGTTGCCGGAAGTAGAAATACCGACCAGCACATCACCCGGATGGCACGCGCCGTCAATCATACGCGAGTAAATCATATCGTAACCATAGTCATTGGCAACGGCTGTCATATACGATGTATTACAGTGCAAAGCTTCCGAATTCAACGGAGGACGGTCGTAGTAGAAACGTCCCGACAGTTCGGCCGCCAAATGCTGCGCGTCGGCTGCGCTGCCGCCGTTTCCACACCAAAGTATCCGTTTGCCATCGCGCAGTGCTTTGACAATCACGTCAGCTACGTCCTTGATCGTTTGGAGCAGCGCGGAGTTGGATAGAATCTGCTGCTTGGTCGCAATACTCGCTTCGATAGAATGTCTTACAGTGTCCATGTTTTCAATCCTTCCTGGGTAAATTCATAGCGTTTGACTTGTCCGGAGAACCTCTCCGTAAGGGATTTTTCCACGGCATAACGACTTGTGCCGGGGCAGTAAAAGAACATGAATCCGCCGCCGCCCGCGCCACTCACTTTGCCGCCGGTTGCACCTGCGGATATAGCCGTCTGATAAATGTCATCCAACAGCGGATTAGTGATGCCGGAGGCTGTTTTCTTCTTGTGATCCCATCCGAAATTGAGGATATCGCCGATAGCATCAATATCGCCGCGCAGCAGGCTTTCCTTCATACGTACCGCCTGTTCCTTCAAATGGTGCATCGCTTCGATGGAATCGGCATTTTTTGCACGCACGTTATCAATCTGTCCTTGAATAATTTCCGCACTTACATGGCTGGTTTCCGTATAGTAAAGCAACAAGTTGTGCGCCAGCTCATCCTGATAGCGCTGACGGATCCGCAAGGGATTGACGATCACTTTGTCATCGGGAAGAAACTGCATGTAGTTGAATCCACCGAATGTAGCGGCATATTGATCCTGCTTGCCGCCTGCCATGCGCAAATCAATACGCTCGATATCATATGCCAAACGCGCAAGATCGTATTCGCCGAGAGGCAGTTTCAGCCACTCCGCAAAAGCGCCTAAGATACTAACCACCAGCGTGCTGGACGTACCGAGTCCGCTACCTGCCGGCGAATCCACATGGCTTGTGATTCGGAAAGAGAGCGGTTGCCGGGTAAAATCGCGGACAACGCGGTTATAGACGCCTTTTGCCAGAACGAAGAATCCGTTGGTGTCGAGTTGCGCAGCGGCATCGTACACTTCCTCCAAACCCGCATCGGGAGAGGAGAAGACAATCTTCCCGTTATCGAGCGGCTCGATAGTTGTGTAGGCATAGAGCGAAATCGTTGCATTCAGAATCGCTCCGCCGTACAAGTCGGAATAGGGCGATACATCGGTACCGCCACCGGCCAAACCGAGTCGCAAGGGTGCTTTACTTCGTATTACCATAGATTGTAGCGGTCATCACAGACCACGCATATTTTTGTTTTTCCTGTTGTATGTTTTTGCGGAACAGCGTTTCCCGCTTTTCCGGGGCAATGTCTGCAAATTGTCCGATGAAACCGGCGATATCATCTGCATCGACGCGGCACACATAGCCTACTTTTCCGTGCGGCACGATTTCTGCCAGACCGCCCACATCGGTCACGAGCATCGGTTTCTCAAAGTGATAAGCTATCTGTGTCACACCGCTCTGGGTCGCCGTCTTATAAGGCTGAACGATCAGGTCGGCAGCGGAGAAATAAAGCCGCACACGCTCATCCGGTATGAAATCGGTATGCCATGCTATCGTACCCTCCATATTCAGTTCGCGCTCCAAGTCGCTGTATTGCTGCGCGTTATTGTAGAACTCTCCGGCTACGACAAGCAACAGTTCGGGATGTTGCTGACGAGCTTTGGCATAGGCGCGCATGAGCAGGTCAAGTCCCTTGTAGTCGCGTATGAAGCCGAAGAAGAGAAGAATCGTGCGGTCCTCAGGCAAGCCGAGCGACTTGCGGGCCTCAAGGGTCGGGACGGATTCTCCGAAATTGTCGTAAAGCGGATGGGGCGAGAGCGCAACGCAACGTTTGCGTTTCTCCGGCAAGAAGCGCAAGCAGTCGTCACGCACGCTGTCAGACATGGCAATAAAACGATCCACACTACCCACAAAATACCGGATCAGCCACTTGTCCCAGAAATGCGGTTCGTGAGGAATAACATTGTCCAGAATCGAGACCACTTCTATGCCGCGGCGACGTGCCAAACGGGCTATTGTACCGAGACAGGGCGCCATCAGAGGAATCCAGAACTTAATGACCAGCAGCTGAATGCCGGCCTTGCGAATCCGGCGGGCCGTACGAAACCACGTGAACGGATTGATGCTGTTCATCGTTCTGGTAATGTGCAGATCAGCAGGTTTCGGCGCATCGGAATACTGGGTCTTGCCCGGGAAAAGAAAATCAGGATACTGCAACGTAAAGGTGAATATCTCCACCTCATGTCCATCCGCAGCAACCTGCCTTGCAAGCCGCTCGTTAAAGGCCGATAATCCTCCCCGATACGGCCATGTCGTTCCAAGTATTCCTACACGCACAATGATGCAATTTTACAATTACGGCGCAAAATTACAAAAAAAATACCATATATGCAAATTTTTGCATAAAATATCGAAAAACATTGTTTTTATTTTGGAAATATGAAAACTTTTTTGTAATTTTGCAAGTCAATTTGTGCCAAAAACATCCGCGCCCCGAATACACACGGTTGTCCAAAACACGCTAACGAGACGCTAACGGGACGCTATCGGGTCGAGAGTAAGTGCGGAGTGGGTGCATACAAATGCGAAAGTGAGATATATTGCAGTCATATTAGCAGGAGGAACGGGAAGCCGCTTGGGCGGAACGATGCCGAAGCAGTTGTTGCCGCTGGCGGACGGCCGGTCGGTGCTGGAGCATGCCGTTGAGGCGTTCGAATCGGCCGATTGTATCGATGAAATCGTACTAATCATGCATCGGGACTGGATAGCGGAAGCCGAGAAGATGTGGTTACGGAATGCCTGGCAGAAAGTGAAACGGGTACTACCCGGCGGGAAAGAGCGTTGGGAGTCGAGCGTGCGGGCCATAGAAGCGTACAAAGGAGAGAAAGATGTCGCATTGCTGCTGCATGATGCCGCCAGACCGTGGGTAAGCCGACGGATTATCGGACAAGTATGCGAGGCACTGAAGACATACAAAGCCGTCACCGTAGCTATTGCCATGACAGATACGCTCTATCGCGTGGAAGAAGGACGGGTGAAGGAAATACCGATGAGATCGGCCTATATGCGCGCCCAGACACCGCAAGCTTTTCATCTGGACGTCATAGCAGAGGCATATCGGCGGGCGACAGAAGAAGGGAATGTGCTGGCAACGGACGACTGCGGGATAGTAAAACGCTATTTGCCCGATGAAACCATCTATATCGTAGAAGGCGAGGAGCAAAACAAAAAGATCACCTACAAAGACGATTTATTATAGACATCTATGCTGAAAAGGCATCTGAACATATTATTATTGCTTATCCTGGCACCTGGCTGTCTGCACGCCCAATACAAAGGCGGCGGCACGAGCGTGTTCAGCTTTTTAGACCTGCCCGTCTCCTCGCGTATCAATGCGTTGGGAGGATCGAACGTGAGCGTGCGCGACGGCGACGTGTCGATGGGCATGTGCAACCCTGCCCTGTTAGGCGAGAAGACGGACAAAGTGCTGCAACTGAATTTCTCCTACTACCTGCCGGGAACGATGTTCGGATCAGTACTGTACGGACACAACTTCGAGCGCTCAAAGATAGAAGGCAAAAAGGCGGAAGATCTGAAAGAAGGAGAGCCGTTGAAACCGAACTATTTCGCAGTAGGCATCCATTATCTGGATTTCGGCTATATGCCCTATGCCGACGAACAAGGCATACAGACCGGCGGACGATTCGGGGCGAAAGACATACTGATTGACGCCATGTATGCGCGGCAACTGGGACGCTGCTTTACGGTGGGTGTCTCGTTGAAACCGGTGTATTCCATCTACGAGTCGTACCATTCGTTCGCTTTGGGTGCCGATGTCGGAGCACATTACCAGACGAAGGACAGTACGTTCCAGATGGGACTTGTGCTACGCAATATCGGATGGCAGTTGAAGGGCTTTTATTCCGACGAGGGAGGAACGAATCACGAGATGCTGCCGCTGAATCTGGAGTTGGGACTGAACTACCGTTTCAAGCATGCGCCTATCCGTCTGCACATGACGATTCATAACATCCAGCGCTGGAATTTAGGCTATGAATGGACAGGGCTGGATAAAGATCCGACGTCCGGAGATATTATCGAGCACGAAGTGAAATGGTATGACATGTTGTTCCGCCACACGATTTTTGCGATAGACATCGTTCCGAAAAGCGAGCGTTTCTACCTGACGCTGAGTTACAACCATCGCCGTCGTGCGGAGATGAACCTGAAAGACCAGCGTTCGCTGGCAGGCTTCGGAATAGGCGCGGGCGTACGGATCAAGCAATGCCGTATAGGATTTGGCATGTCGCAACTGACGCGAGCCAATTTCTCATACCAGGCAGGTATCTCACTGGATATTAACTCATTACTGAAATGAAAAAGATAATCGTTGCCATTGACGGATACAGCAGTTGCGGAAAATCGACTGTAGCCAAGAACTTAGCGAAAAAAGCGGGCTATACCTACGTGGATACCGGCGCCATGTACCGTGCGGTTGCCCTTTGGGCAATAGAGCACAACGCCCTGGAAGCAGAACGGATCATTCCGAGACTGGAAGAAATACACATATCGTTCCGAAAGACGGAAGACGGACAACATACGTGTCTGAACGGCAGGGATGTGGAGAAAGATATACGGCGGCTGGAAGTAGGAAATGCCGCGTCGCAGATATCCCAGATAAAAGAGGTGCGTGCCTATTTGGTTGCCCAACAGCAAGCGATGGGAAAAGAGAAAGGCATCGTCATGGACGGACGGGACATCGGCACCGTTGTCTTCCCGGATGCCGAACTGAAACTATTTCTGACGGCGTTGCCGGAAGTACGGGCACAAAGGCGTTTCGACGAGTTGAAGGAGAAAGGGGAGACGCCTGATTTCGAGGCTGTTCTGAAGGATGTGAACGAACGGGATTATCGGGACACGCACCGTGCGGAATCGCCGTTGCGTCAGGCGGAAGATGCCAAAGTGGTGGATAACAGCCATTTGTCGCGCGAAGAACAGATGGAAGTGATTTATGAGCTTTTTGAAGCAGCATGCAAGTAAGCATTGATCAACACAGCGGGTTTTGTTTCGGAGTGACGAGTGCGATCAGCAAAGCGGAACAAGAACTCCGAAACGGGACGTTGTACTGTCTCGGAGACATCGTGCATAACGGACAGGAATGTGCCCGATTGGAAGCCAAGGGACTCCGGACGATTGACTATGACGACTTGCGAACGCTGCATCGTGCGCGCGTGCTGCTTCGTGCACACGGCGAGCCGCCGAGCACGTACTGGATTGCCGCGCAACGTGGCATAGAGGTGATTGATGCCACGTGTCCGGTCGTAAAAAAGCTGCAAGACAGGATTCGCGCGTGCTACGAACTGCATAAGACGGACGAGGCACAGCCTCCGCAGATCGTCATATACGGAAAGCGCGGACATGCGGAAGTGATCGGGCTGGAGGGACAGACGAACAATACCGCCATCGTGGTGGAAAGTATCGATGAAATCGGGAAGATCGATTTCGGCAGACCGATTTATCTATTCTCGCAGACAACGAAGTCGGTGGACGGTTTCCGCCAACTGGTAGAAGCCATCGAGAAAGCTATCAGCCGTCAGCATTCCGCTGTCAGACCGGAGGTACATGATACGATATGCCGGAGCGTGGCAAACCGCGTGAAGCAACTGCAAGCGTTTGCAAGCGAACAAGACGTGGTGATTTTTGTCGGGGGAAAGAAGAGCAGCAACGCACGCGTACTATATAATCATTGTCTGGAGGCAAACGAGAAGACGTACTTTGTGAGCAACCGGCAAGAGCTGACGGCGGAAATACTGGCAACATGCCACGCGGCGGACAAAGTCGGAATATGCGGTGCTACGAGTACGCCGCTATGGTTAATGGAAGAATGTAAAGAACATATAGAACATGGAGTATCACATTAAAACGATCGGCATGCTTACCTCGGGAGGCGATGCCCCGGGTATGAATGCCGCTGTACGCGCGGTAACACGCGCCGCTATCAGCAACGGCATCCGCGTGAAAGCCATTTATCGCGGTTACAAAGGACTCATTGATGGCGAAGTGAAGGAATTTACGTCGCAAGACGTGTCCGGTATTATCCAGCGCGGCGGAACAATTATCAAATCCGCCCGTTGCGAGGAGTTTCTGACGCCGGAAGGCAGAAAACGTGCACATGAAACCTTGAAACGCGAGAAAATCGACGCGCTGATTGTTATCGGCGGAGACGGCACTTTCACGGGCGGACGGCTGTTTGCGCAGGAGTATAACGTTCCTGTTATCGGCATACCAGGAACGATTGACAACGACCTTTGGGGCACCGATGCCACGATAGGCTATGACACTTCGCTGAATACGATAACCGACTGTATTGACAAACTGCGCGATACCGCCACTTCCCACGAACGTGTATTTCTGGTAGAAGTCATGGGGCGGGATGCCGGTTTTCTGACGCTCAATGCCGCTATAGCAGGCGGATGCGAGGCGGCTATCATTCCGGAGCGCGCCACAGTAAAAGAGCAGATAGAAGATGCTATCGGCAACGGGCGCAGAAAGAGCAAGAATTCCTCCATTGTGCTGGTGCAGGAACATGCCGTGGAAGGCGGAGCGGGCAAAGTGGCGGAGATGATACAGAAAGTACATCCCGAGTATTCTACCCGTGTTACGGTGCTCGGCCACTTGCAACGCGGCGGCAGTCCGAGTGCCTACGACCGCATTTTGGCTTCGCGTATGGGCGTGGCGGCTATCCAGGCGCTGATAGACGGACAACGAAACGTGATGGTCGGTTTGCAGAAGGACGAGATCGTTCTTGTTCCTCTCAACAAAGCCATTCATCAGAAGAAAGACATCGAGGAAGACAAGTGGCAAACGATGCTGACACTGAGCATATAATCCATATAAATAACTATTATTTATTAACCTTTTAAAAATTCATTTTTTATGAAGAAACTATTTGTATTTACGGCAGCCTTGGTAGGCCTTGTGCTGCTGACGAGTTGCGATGGCGACAAAGGAACATGGGAAACCAACAAGGACAAACGCTGGTGGGCAGGAGAAGACGGCTCAACGCTCTATGGCTACATCGACGAGAACGGCAAGATGGTCATTTCCCCAAACTACTCCCGAGTCTGGGAATTTTCTTGCGGCTGGGCAAAGGTAAAAGAGGACGGTGAAGAGCAATTCATCGACAAGGACGGCAAGAGCGTCATCCCCGATCCGTTCCCGGATGACTATTATTTCTTCTTCAACCGTATCCGCTTCAAAGAAGACGGCAAGTATGGTATGTACGACGAGAACTTCAAGGTCGTTATTCCGGCAGAATACAAATATCTTGGTTCTTGCACCGAAGACGGTTTGATTTTGTTTAGCGAAGACGGAGAATACGGCTACTTGGACAAGGACGGAAAAGTGGTCATTCAGGAGCAATTTTATGATGCTTCCTCTTTTGCAGGCGGCATAGCTGTTGTGCTGGAAAAAAAGGGCGATGAATATCGTTACGGCATTATTGACAAGAAGGGCAATCTCTTGGTGGATTTCCAGAAGAAATCTCTGAAAAATTTAGGTGAAGGACGTGTGTCTTTCTATAATTCTTCCACCGGCAAATACGGCATGATGGACAAGAACGGCAACGAGATTGTAAGTGCCAAGTATGATCTTTTATGGCCATTTACCTGTGGCTTAGCCGGCGTAGTGAAGAACGACAAAGAAGGCTATATCAATACCAAAGGCGAGGAAGTTATCCCGTGTCGCTACTATTATACCGACTTTTTCTATGACGATGTGGCATTTGTACAGAAAAGCTCCGATTCGCGTTGGGAGATTATCAACAAGAAAGGCGAGACTTTGTTCAGCCTCAAAGAAGGCGAAGGTTTTTCTAATTCTTTCATCAACGGTTTAGCATTGATTAGCACTTCCGATTGGACGCAATATCGCTATGTCAACAAGAAAGGCGAGACGGTTTACAAGTGGGAAAAGCCCGCATCCGAAATGCCCGAGAAGCGCCTGAGCCCGGAGGAGCGCAGAATGCAATTCATGCTCAGCACGGAGTACGGCCCCTTGTTCCGCGACATGATGAGGAAGGACAATAGACCGCTACAGTAGAGCACTCCGATTAAGGCAAGGACATATAAAAAATCATAGAAAATGGCATACAAATTTGTGTATGTCATTTTTT
>JAFPJV010000116.1 GCA_017425065.1 Paludibacteraceae bacterium | reverse complement strand
TGTTACTCAAACAAATTAGCTGGTTAATGGTCGCATAATCGCTGATATTACCCTTATCATCCGGATGAGCGTCACGCCATTCTTTAGCGGTCATTCCAAACAATGCCACATTGAGCACATCGGCTTCGTTAGCATAGATGAGCGAACGATGGTACGTGTCTATCTCTTGCGGTACAAGGTTTGCTTTGATGGCGTCCGTGTGTATATGATAGTTGATCTTCGCCAACTCACGTTTCGCTGACCAACCAAGTGCCTTTTGTTCTTCCTCTTTAAGGCGCTGGAACTCCTTGACGACAAGCAAGTTAAACTCCGGTGATAGCCACATACCAAAATGGTATGCTATATCTTTGTGCGCGTATGTTCCTCCATAACGACCGGATTTAGCGATAACACCGATAGCTCCTGTGCGTTCTATCCATTCTTTGGCAGTCAAGATAAAACGATTGGTACCTGAGGCATTTTTAATTGCATCGAATTCGATGCTTTTAAAATTAGGGTTGTGCAGATTCTCCCATACACCGAGATACGAAATGGTATCTTTGCGGCGCATCCAGTTCTGAATAACAATATTCGTTCTATCACTGTTGTCACCGGCCTTCACCATGTCCGTCAGGCAAATATAATCCTCATCGTGCAAACCGAAGATAACCGATATTTCCGAGTCGTCAATATTGATTTTGCGTACTGCCATTATTTTCTAATCATATACATTTTTTGCCTATTGGTTGTTTTATGCCATAGGCGGTGGTTGTTAATTTGTTTTTTAATCGGTCAAGATTGCGGGATAGAGCCTACATTGCTCCGATTTAACGTCTCGGAGAGGGGACGCTCGCTTAAACTAAGACTACGTGCGACTCACGGCTGTGCCGTTCAATGGCACTATGTCTTGTTCTACGCTCTCCCCACTGCAACTTTACAAGTTACATCGGGGACCCTATGATATTGCCACAAGGGCACGATTACCTCATGTTCAATGCCATCGGTAACATGCAAAGGAAAGGAACACTTCTTGCGTAGTCGATAGTTGCGTAGTTATCTCCTTTGAAATGAAGATTCTCATAGTACGATTTTCTTCTGCTATAGTACAATTTCTCAGACTGGATAGCCCAAGCCACATGATTGAGTTTCTGCGCTAAGAACCATTTCTCCAACAAACGAGAAGTACGTCCGTTACCGTCCGCAAACGGATGGATGCTTACGCAAACGAGATGAATCATACTCGCATAATAGAAAATCTCATCGTAGGACAAGTCTGTCTTTACGAGAATGTCAATATCATGCATGAGTTTGGCCATTTCGCCCGCTACGATACTCGGCTCTGCGCCAGTATAGACTTTTACCCCGCCGCCAAACACACCAACAGGCATGTCACGGAAAGCGCCTTTGTATTTGTCTGCAATACCGGAACTGTTGGAAAGAATCTTGTGCGCTTCGAGGAATGAGCCAATATTGATAGCATTTTTTGCGGCAAACTCATAAGCAGCAATCATGTCATCTATCTCTTGCACGTCGCGGCTGATGATTTTCGCCTCTTTGAGTTTCATGTAATCATCTTCGGTCATCGACGAGCCCTCAATAAGGCTGGAGTTACAGGACGAACTGAGCAAGTAGAACTTGAAGTTCTGTGGCGTGAGCGGCTTAGAAGCAAGTTTCTTGACGCGCTTCTCAATCGTAATCGGTTGCTGTGCTTGGTAGTCAGCAAAATACTCGCTATGTATAATCTGTAACTGCTCCATTTTCATGAACCTTTGCAAATTCGGCTAAGCCAAATGTTTTTTCTCGTGCACTAATGCACTCGATTAAAAAACCTTTGCGGCTGCAAAGTTACGGATTTTTTTTGATATATGCAAGAAAAAAGAGATTTTTTTCGGATTTTTAACAGATTAAATAGGCACGGGGCTTGAGGATGAAGTCAGAGTCGAGTTCGTGGGGCTGGAAAGCGCGGTGCGCGGCGGTAGTGCGGGAGAGAACCGGACGGATGGGGCGTACGGAACGGGGTTCTACAGGTTCGAAAGTAATGTCTTCTATGTTGATTTCCGGCTCTTGAGCGGCTTTTTGGGCTGCATCACGGGCGGATTGGAGTTGACGGTAGAGGGCAACGTAGGTATATTGGTAGAAACGGGTGTAGGGTTTGAGACCGGGTTCGGGCTTGGCTCCGCCTTTGCAAACACGGAAATAATGGGTAAAGAAGCGAAGTCTCCATTCGAGGGCTTCGGGGGTATGGGCATGTTCGAGGGCGTGAGCTTGGCGTTGCGCGAGTTTGATGAGTTCGCGATTGGCGACGCAGGCTGCTGACCAGGTCTTGGGGAAATGGTAAGTGTAGAGTTGGAGAAGGCCTTTCGCGTAAGGCATTCGGCGGACAATGATGTGTTTGCGGTATTTGTAGCCTTCTTTGACGGTGTTCATTGCTCCCCATAGGGCGTTGATGCCTTCTACGGGCACAAAATAACGCACGCCACGAGTCCGTGGGGCGGAAACAGGAGGGAAAGCGACAAATGTGCCACAAGTGGTCGCTATTCGGGAAATTACCTTTGTTTTCAGATGTCGAGACATGCGTTGTAAATGTTTGTATATGTGTTGTTTATAAAATACAAATTTAAGTATTGTCTAGGACACATAGATTCCGCATTGCTTCCGCCTTGCTTTTGCCTCTTGTTTGGAGTGCTTGGGAGGGGGAAGGGGGTTGAAAAGATGTTTCCTAAATCGAGTGCAAAGATAATACAAATTTTTGATATATGCAAATTTTGGAACGCGAAAACGTAAATTTTTGGATATTTTGGGGGGATTTGAG
>JAFPJV010000115.1 GCA_017425065.1 Paludibacteraceae bacterium | reverse complement strand
CATGGGAGCTTGCTCACGATGGCGATTTAGCAGCTAAGCATACATATTGCAAAGCAATAAATCATTCAAAGGTATTTTTTATATTTTTTTCTATCAATAATCTTTTTTATACTTTTTTTGGTTATATAAATCTATATCATTCAAAAGTGTTTTATCTGTTTTTTTCTTATTTTATCGCATCAGTACTAATCTAATATCAATCTTCAAATCTTCCATACGGCTTCAGCCGATCGTTTGAGGCTATGCCGAAATAAGAAATCTTCAAATCTTCAAATTACGATCGTTCGTCACCGAACAATCGTAATCCTTCCTTGAGGCTTCGCATATTCCTGCCCTATGACGCCGTGAAGCGCCTCGCGGATATAGCGAACGGTTGCCATATTATCCACGCACACGTTGTACCGCAGCACTTTGCACGGTTTCATCACCTCGTCATAACTGCCAATACTGTATTGCGACACAGCTATCGTGTACGTCTTGTCTTTTTCTATCGGCTCGTATTGTCCCGTGGCCTCGTTCAGCACCTCCACGCTGACAACCCGGTCCTCCGGCACATTGAACGTGTAGCGGAAACCCGACGGCTGCACGAAATCGCCCGACTCGCCTTTCTTGCCTTTGGCCTTGTCTTCTGTTTTCAGGTTGCTGCAACCGAACGCAATGACCTTTTCCAGTTGTGCTCCGGTGATTTCTATCACGTGGTAGTCGTTGCTGAACGGTTGTACATTTAGGATATCCCCAAAGGTCAGGTTTCCGATCGGATAGTTGGCACGTATTCCGCCGCCGTTCACCATCGCCATTTGTGCGCCGCATACCCATCGTGCCGCATCGGCAGCCAGGTTGCCGGCATTTGTCTCGCCTTTGCGGATCAGTCGCTCGCCATCCTCGCCCAGGATAGTCAGCTGCACCTCTGTCCGTCCCACCAACTCGTTCTTCACCGGCGCATTCACTACGTCTATACTGTCTATCAGGGCCTGCACGCGCGCACTCTTGCCCTTCACTTCCGACGCATCAATCACGCCCGTCGTCACACGTCCGTCCGTGCCGATACGCAGCACACCTATATTGGCAAACTTCGTACCTGTCTGCGTTAGCGGCACATCCTCTCCGCGCAGGTTCTTGACCATCCGTTGAGGAATAGTCGAATGGGTATGACCGTCCAGCACGGCATCTATGCCGTAGGTCTTTTCAATCAGATCCACCGACGTCAGCGGCACATCCGTCTCGCCTATGTGCGTCAGCAGTATTACATACCGCGCACCCGCACGGCGTGCTTTATCCACTTGCACTTGTGTCAACCGTACTACTTCCTCATAGTTCTGCAAGCGGTACAGCGTATCGCCATCGTTGGTAATAAACGCCGCTTTCTCGTCGCGCATCGTCGTCGGCGTCAGCACACCCACATACGCCACTTTCGTCCTGCCGTATTTCTTCATCACGTAGCCCGGGAAGAAGAACCGCCCTTGGTTGTCGCTCAGGTTGATGCAGCTCACCCGCTCGTTGCCCAACTGTGCCATCAGTTCCAGCATCCGCGGTGTGCCGTAGTCAAACTCGTGGTTACCGGGAGCAACGGCATCGTAGTTCATCACGCGCATGATATCCATGATCTGTTGCCCGCGCGAGAGCGTACCTTCTATGCCGCCCTGCACCAGGTCGCCCGAACTGACTAATCCCACATACACCGTATCGGCGGCCTGCATGGCATCGCGCAGATAAGCCATCTTCGCAAATCCCTGCACCTCGCAATGCGAGTCATTGTCATGGAGAATAACGATCGGCTTCGTCTGCCGTCCGCAAGCCATCCCGGTTGCCGTTATGCTAACTGTCAGCAGCAGACTGACAACCGGAAGAAACATTTTCGAACACATTGTTTTCATTATGATAGATTTTTTAGTTATTTTCTAAAAATAGCGATAAATATGTTAAAAAACATACCAAAATAGTCAAAAAAGTACCAAAAATATGTTATAAAACACATTTTTTTGCTTTTTTTCTTGCACGGTTTGAAAAAAAGCAGTACTTTTGCACCGTGTTTTTCATGGTATTAGATTTAAGGTTAAGTAAAAAGATTGGGTTGTCGTGAGACAACCTTCTTTTTTTTACCCCCATTTCCGCCTGCAAAGGTACGCAAAAAAAATGACCTATGCAAATTTATGTGCATTTTTTGAGTATTATTTGTCAATAACTTTCGCTTCTTGTTCTTATCTCGTTTTTCAAACTCTAACGATTCAGGATTTTGAGCAAGTCGATTGACAATTCCGTTTGATCAGCCAGGATAGATGCGACAATCATCATGTGCCGAGGATCGGTCACGTCCCAGTGGAAGCCGTCAGGTGTCTGTTTTGTTTCTGCTTGCAGCACATACACATAGCCGGTCGTTTTGTTCTCTTTGAGCAACCGATCGATACACAGTATGCGGCCGTTGCGCTTGTCAATCTGTATGTTTCGCCAGATATATTGCTTGGGTTGGTTGACATGCTGTTGTTGGAAAGTAGTCCGCCAAACCATGAGTGCACCCTCTTCATTCACCTCATAATCCGGCAACATATCCACATACTTATCGCATTTGAACGAATATACATTCGGCTTGAGTTGTTTGAAACTGCACACTTGGAACGGCAAGTTTTTCTGCAAAGACATCGTAAATTGCGCCTCCGTCAGCGGTTTCTGCCCACCGCACGCCACCATGCATATCGCCGCCAGTATAAGGAAAAGATGTTTCATAAATTGTTTCCACCATTTTTAAATTAATTTCCGGTGCAAAGGTAGTGTTTTTTTTTAATATATGCAAATTATTCTGTAATTTTTCTTTCAATATTCCTTCATACAAAAAACAAGCCGAACCGCTCACATGAGCAGCTCGGCTTTCCATTTCGGAAATAGGAATCTAAAATCCGAATACCTTTTTTGATTATAATGTAGCGGCTACTGTTGCCATCTTGGCGGTGATCTTGGTATAGCGCTTCAGCTGGGCGGGAGTCATGTCATCGGCATCACCCGGCATATTGCTCTCCAGTCATATCTGCAGAGATGCGCACCTTAGACTTGCAGCCCTTTAGGCCGCGATTGATAAAATCCACTACGGATTGCTTTGCTCCTTTGATAAAAACAATATTCGTCATATTTTTATAAATTACGCTTCTGATAGAATAACCTTGATTTGTTTGGCGGCCTGTTCGTTACAGCGATGCCCAAATTTAGCGTTCCAATATATCTCGTAGCCCAAAGACCCCAAGAGTGCGGCGTTTTTCTTCGAGAACTCGTGTCCAATCAGTTCGTCATCTGTGGAGAACAGCGCAATGTTCCGCGTTCCGAGAATAGGTGTATTGGTCTCACGGAATGTGATAAACTGCCGAATCATCGGTTCGTCTATGGTATATTCCGTCTCTCCATTCTCTCGCGGTTGGAGATAAGGATGCTTGCCGTAACCTATTTTGCGAAGCACCCGTTCAATCTCCACGCACGGATTGACAGCGACCTTTATAGCATTCGGACTATTGACATACATTGCCAATAAACCGCCCATCGATGTGCCTGCAACAAGAGCCGGGTGAAACGTCGCGACCCATTCATTGAGGATGTCCAGCGATTCAAAGGGGTTATGCGTTATCTCCGGCGCAAGCCATTCATAGCCATCCAGACTGCGCGCTAATGAGGACTTCGTTCCCGACGCAGCACTGGATCCTAATCCGTGGATATACAATGCATACGGCTTCTGTGTCGGAATATCATATTTGAATGTTGCAGGTTCTTTCATAACTGTTAATCTGTAACCGACTGGTTGTGATTATTGTAGATTTCCTGTTAGTTTAAGTATGAGCACGATGAAACCGGCTATAAGAGCGCAGACGATGCATAATAGGACGAGTTCGCCGAAGCATGTATTAAAGAACTTATGTACCATCTCGTGAATATCCTGCCCGATTTCATGCAAAGCTTCTTTTCGCATCTCACTACGCGAAGGCCTCTTCATCGGCGGATCCACTGCCAGCCACTGTCCATTGATATACAACTGACCTTCATGGATATCTGTTATCGTTGGGCGCTTCTTGCGTCCCTTTTTCTTCGGCTGTTCCTCCGATGGTTTGATCGGCGGTTTCGGTAGTTTTTGTATGGTGGGTTTGACCATTTATGCTTGCTCT
>JAFPJV010000114.1 GCA_017425065.1 Paludibacteraceae bacterium | reverse complement strand
GGAAGAAGTCACGATACTTGTTGTACAGCGAGGCAAACCGTTTGTATATCTTGGGTCTGTTCTTGATCGCCGTTTCGGTGTCGGGTTCGAGTTCCTGAATGGTAGCCACGCAGTAGTCGAGGACCCAATTACGTCTGTATCGTTCTTTGTCGCGTTCTGTCGGTCGTTTTGGCAGCACATACTTGGGTTTTTCGCGCACGAATGTTTTGCCGTTGACGGTTCGGAACGTGAGATTTCCGATAGTGCCGGACAGGGATTGTATGGGCTGTCCTTTTTTGAAAGTCACTTTAGCCATGGATTCAATAACGTTTAATGTTTAACGTTTAATGTTTAACGTTTAGTACTGGTGCGATAATATTAGAAAAAAATATAAAAAATACCTTTGAATGATTTAGATTTTTATTTAATCAAAAAAACTTGAAAAAAAGGATTATTGATAGAAAAAAATATAAAAAATACCTTTGAATGATTTATTGCTTTGCAATATGTATGCTTAGCTGCTAAATCGCCATCGTGAGCAAGCTCCCATGCCGCTTTATCATCTAATCCTACACCTCTACGAGGTCAATCATTCAAAGGAGATAAATACAAAAAATATTTTTTATCAAAAACAATAATTTTCCAAAAAAGTCAAAAAACCGGAGTGGCTCCGGAGCCGAAGACACCCCCCCCGACCCCCTTCACAGAAGGGGAGATGGGACAAGAGTTAAGATTTGAAAATTGTTATATAATATATGAAGAAAATTTACATTCTTTTAGCACTAATAGTGTTATCACAAAGTACATGGGCGGAACGACTGACGGGATCGGTCACGGACGGTTTTACGCGTGAGCCGCTGATAGGCGTGACTATTCTGAACAAAGATGACGGAACGGGAACGGTGACGGACATAGAAGGTCGTTACGTGCTGGACGTGAAGTCGATGCCGGTGCGTTTGCAGTTCTCGTACGTAGGTTATCAGACAGAAGAGCGCGTGCTGAAGACCATCCCGGCGAAATACGACGTGCTGCTGCAGGCGGACAATGCGGTGCTGGACGAGGTGGTAGTGACGGCAGGACGTTTCGAGCAGCGCATGACGGACGTGACGGTGAGTATCGAGGTGGTGAAGCCGGAGGATATCCGTACGCAGGCGCCTACCGACCTGTCATCGACCCTGCAGACCCTGCCGGGCGTGGAAGTGATTGACAAGCAGCCGAGTATCCGTGGCGGTGGCGGCTGGACCTACAGCGTCGGTTCGCGTTGCCAGGTGCTGATGGACGGCATGACGATACTGAATCCCAAGACGGGCGAGATCAACTGGAACAACGTGCCGTTGGAGAACGTGGCGCAGGTGGAGGTGGTGAAAGGAGCCTCGTCGGTGCTATACGGTTCGTCGGCGCTGAACGGCGTGATCAACGTGCGCACCCAGCGTCCGGGACTGAAACCCGAGACACGCGTGTCGGGCTACGTAGGCATATATGACAACTACAAGAACTATAAATACATAGGCTCGCGTCTGCCGCTATACTACGGAGCGGAGGCGTCTCATTCGCGTCGCGTGGGCGACTTCGACATCTCGGGTGCGATAAGCGGCTTCAAGGACGAGGGCTATCGCCAGCAGAGCTTCAACGACCGCGTGCGGCTGGGCGGCAACATGACATATCATGTGCCGATGGACGGAGACAAGTACATGAACACGGGTTTCAACCTGAACTACGTGGCGAACCAGTATGGCGATTTCTTCATCTGGCGCAGCCCGAAGGATCCTATCCATCCTTCGCCGCTGACGAATATGGGTCGCAAAGAGCACAACTTCAACATCGACCCCTTCTTCAACTACGACGATACGGAACGCGGCACTTCCTACAAGGTGCGTGCGCGTTTCTACATGACGTCGGACAACCTGACACGTCCCTCGGCAGGCATCAGTACGGAAGAGTTGCTTAAATGGGGCGTGAGCAGTTTTGACCTGGACAAAGTGAAAGGCTACTACGACAAGATAACGGGCTACACCGATGCCGGCGTGAAGCTGGAAGACGCGTTGCTCGTGACGTTCAGCGACGTAGCCGTTCCGTTCCGCAACGAGCAGTGGCTGGATGCCGTAGTGAACGGCATTGACCTGGTGCAGAACGGCCTGGGCTACACGGGCACCGTGGCGGAACTGCAAGACGCGCTGGCGTACGGCATGGCGCTGCTGACTGACGACGAACCGACTCGTCCGGAACTGACATACAACGGCTACATAGACTTCCAGTTTGCCAAACAATGGGAGTCGGGCGTGCGGCTGACGACAGGCATCAACTGGAACCATATCACCAATACCGCCAACATCACGGGAACGCACCATACCGACAACCTGGCGGCCTACCTGCAGTACGACCACCGCATTGCCGACCGTCTGTCGCTTAGCGCCGGCTTGCGTCTGGAGTACTACCGCATGGACGACCACTACAAGGAAGCCAACATACAGATCGGCAAGTGGCTCTGCCCCGTGCGGCCCGTAGTGCGTGCCGGACTGAACTGGGAGATATACAAGGCAGGCTTCCTGCGTGCCAGCTTCGGACAGGGCTATCGCAACCCGTCGATAACGGAGAAATTCGCCCGCAAAGACATCGGCGGCGTAGGCGTCTATCCGAATCATGACATCAAGCCCGAGTCGGGTTTCAATGCCGAGTTGGGCTACAAGCAGCTGTATAAGTTCGGGCCCGTGTCTGGCGTACTGGACGTAGCCGGTTTCTACACCGAATACCACGACATGATCGAATATCAGTTCGGCTTGTTCCGCAACTCCGACTACTCGATGATCAACTCGATATACGACGTGGTGGACGAGTTGCAAGGCATGATAGACGGCATCAAGACGACCAAGTCGCTCAACGGCGCCGGCATCGGAATAGGTGCGCAGTTCGTGAACGTAGGCCATGCACGAATCTACGGCGCCGAGGTAAGCACGCAGGGCCGCGTGGATATCCGCAAAGACATGGCGCTGCAGTACTCGATAGGATACACCTTCACCCAGCCGGAAGACCTGGACAACGACCGCCGCATCGAAGAGGAAAAACTGTACTCCGACCCGCTGCAGATGAAGAACAAGTCGAACGATTCGAAGTACCTGAAATACCGCAACAAGCACTCGTTCAAGACCACGATCGACTACAACTACAAGTGGCTTTCGCTCGGTCTGAACATGTCGTATCGCAGCAAGATACTGGCGGTGGACTATCTCATGGTGGACGAGCGCGAGAAGGAGCAACCCGACCTGATGGACTATGCCCGCAAGTTTATCTTCGGCTATGAGGACGGCGAGTCGCTGCACAACTACTGGATGGCGCACAACACAGGCGTGTTCACCATGGATTTGCGGGCAGCCGTACGGTTCAAGGAGAAAGTGGAAGTGCAGTTCCTGATCAACAACCTGCTGAATACGGAGCACAGCTACCGCCCGATGGCATTGGCTGCGCCACGCACGTTTGTTTGCAGGCTGAATATTACGTTATAAGTGGAGAGTTGAGAGTTGAGAGAAGTTGAATGTTGATAGTTGAAAGTTGATAGAAGTCAAAAGTCAAAAGCAAATTATGAAGAAGATTTATGCGATACTCCTGTTGGCTTGCGCGATGAGCATGCAGGCAGTGGAAGTGAGCGAAGTGTGCGGCCGGTTTCGCGGCTCGCTGAACATAGGCGGCACCACATACCCCGACAAAGCCGTATATATCCTGCCCGGAACGGAGCAGGGAAAGATAACGTTTGTCTTGCCGGACTTCCTGTACAACAATGCGTCGCTGGGCGACATCGTGCTGGTGAATATCCCGATGGACGATGCCGGACAACTCTCCATGGAGGACGGCACGCTCTATATCAAAGCCATCCGTGAGCGCGCCGGCATATCGGTGCTGAACGGTTTTCAGGACGGAGGCGAGACATACTATTCGTTCGTCACTGACGGCTCGGCCCAGGTGCTGCTCCAAATCAGCGCTCCGTCGCTGCCGGAGCCGATACTGGTGCTTTTTGCGGGCGAGAAAGTTGCAGACCGCAATTATGCCATTCAGAACGGCGGCTTTGAGGGCAGCTGGACAAACGGCGAACCGGAGGGATGGCACTCGTTCAACAGCGCCACGGGAGACTATGTGTCGTTCGTACAGAACACCGACCAGTTCACCAAGTCGTCGGAGACACGTCCCGGCTCGGCAGGCACGCAGAGTGCTCTGATACAAACGAAGATTGTGGTGGGTGCCAATGCCAACGGCAACTGCACCAACGGGCGCATCAACGCAGGCTCTATGACCGCTACGGATGCCGCCGGCAACTACAACTTCTCCGACCCGTCCGCCAGCGGTTACAACACGCCGTTTGCCGGATCGCCCGACTCGCTGGTATTCTGGGCAAAGTATATCCCTGCCGACCAAGACCCGGACAACGAAATAAATAAGGCTCGCGCGCACGTAGTGGTCACTACCGACGCACGCTATCAGGATCCCGAAGTGGCGGACTATTCTTCCGTCAAGATCGCCGAGGCAAGCATTGACTATTCGGCGACTCCGGACATGGAGTGGCAGCGCCTTTCAGTGCCGTTTGCCTATACCGACGTGGATCCCGCGACGGCTGCCTACGTGCTCGTGACGTTCACGACCAACAAAGAGCCGGGAGGCGGTTCGTCCCATGCAGAGGGCGGACTGTTCAACAAGGTGTATTATCTGGACAACGTCTATCTGGACGATGTGGAGATGGTCTATAACCACGGGCTTCAGTCGCTGCTGATGGACGGCACTACGCTCTCGTTTAGCGACGGGCAGGCTTCGGTGGAAAAGCCCTACAGCGACAGCGAGTATGACTTCTCGGCCGTGACTGACGGCAAGGCGGCTCGCAGCTTTATCGGCTTTGATGCAGCCCGGCATCGCGTGTGCGTCTATGTCGTGGCAGACGACTATTCGCAGTCGCAGGCCTACTCGCTATACACCGTGCAGATGCAGAACCCTGCGCCGCCAAAGCCCGAAAGCACCTTCTTTGCCTACGAGGCCTCCACATGCGACAACGAGCCTTATTCCGACGACTTGTTCCATGACCTGACGGAAGCGGGTATCTACCGCGATACGATTCCTAACGTGCTGGGCGGCGACTCAATTGTGACGCTCACGCTGCATGTGCTACCTACCTACAGGATGGAAGAGACACGCTACATGAACGCCGTCGATATCGTTTGGCGCGGACAGACAATCAGTGGCTTGCCGCAGGCCGAAACACCCTATTTCTACTACGACAGTCTGTTTTCGCAAAACGGTTGCGACTCGGTATTCGTATTGCGCCTCTACGTCTCGGAAATACCGGTAACGTATGGTGTTTACGAAGCCGGCATGTGCGAAGGCGAGACGGTGACGTTTGAGGGCGTGACCTACAGCGAGCCTTTTGAGGGCGACATCCGCGTAACTGCACCCAATATCTTCGGTGGTGACTCCATCGTCCGTCTGACGGTTCAGGTGCTGCCGAGCTATACCGTCACCGAGCAGATGACTATTGTCGAGGGGGAGCAAAAACGCTGGGAAGGCATCGACCTGAGTACCTTGCCCGCAGGGCAGATTGAACTGCAGGCGATGTACTACACGGAGAACTTCTGCGACTCCGTCATGGTGCTCCAGCTGACGGTTCAGCCCCGACAGGTCGTTACGGCGGTAGAACAAGTACCAAGTGACAAAGTACAAAGTATAAAGGTGCTCCGCAACGGCACGCTCTATATACGCCGTGGCGAGGAGGTTTACGACCTGACAGGTCGAAAAGTTAACTAATGGACAAATTTATATTAATTCTTTAAATTATAATTGCAAATGAAAAAAGTACTATTTACGCTTCTTGCCGGACTGACGGTCTCGGTGCAAGTAATGGCCATCTCCGCGACGGATGTGTGCGGACAGTTTGAAGGCCTGCTGAACATTGACGGCTCCGTGTATAACGACAAGACGGTCTATCTCTTGCCCGGAGCGGTGGACAATGCCGTGACGTTTGTGTTGCCCGACTTCACGTACAACTCGGGCAAACTCGGTAACATCGTGCTGCCGAATATCCCGATGGATGCCAACGGACAGTTGACGCTGGAGAACAGCACGCTCTATGTCGGAGCGATTCACGAGCGCGCCACTATCACGGTGCTCAACGGCTTGGAAGACGGCGGCATCGTATATAACTCCATCCTCTCGGAGCAGGAAGCACAGGTGCTGCTGTCGATAGCAGCTCCGTCGTTGCCGCAACCGATCCTTGTGCTCTTTGCCGGACAGAAAGTGCAAGACCGCAACTACCAGATGCCCAACGGAGGTTTCGAGGGCGAATGGACGGATTTTGAGCCGGAGGGATGGCACTCGTTCTGGTCGGCTACCGGACTGATGGTCGATTTTATCAAGAACAACTACCAGTTCACCCAGGCTGCTGATATCCGTCCGGGTACCACGGGCAGCCACAGTGCACTGCTCAGCTCGACGATGGCACTCGGCGTGAAAGCCAACGGCAACTGCACCAACGGACAGATCAATGCCGGTTCATCTACCGCAGACGACCCTGCCAACAACTACAATTTCTCCGACCCCGAAAATGCCGGGTTCAACACGCCTTTTCACGGCCGTCCCGACTCCATCGTCTTCTGGGCAAAGTATGTGCCTGCTGACCGCAATGCCGCCAACGAGGTGAATCGTGCGCGACTCAGCGCAGTCATTACCAACAATGCCCGCTATCAGGATCCCGAGACGGCTGACTTTGCATCGGCCAAGATAGCGGAAGCCGTTATCAACTACGCCGCTGCCGACGACCTGGGATGGCAACGTATCGCCGTCCCCTTTGCCTACTCGGCAAGCACCGATCAGCCGGCATACATCCTGACCACCTTTACCACCAACATGGTGCCCGGTGGCGGCTCGTCTTATACCACGGGCGGCAGCCTGAACAAGGTCAACGTGCTGGACTCTGTCTATCTGGACGACGTGGAGATGGTCTATAACCGCGACCTGTCTGCGTTCCGTATCGACGAGAACACGCTGAGTTTTGACAAGCATGTGGCTGCCGTTGCTGACACCTATTGCGACGACTGCGCTGCGTTCCTTGCCCAGTGCGACGGACGCTCCGCACAGGCTTTCGTGGCTTTTGATGCCATTCATCGCTGCATCTTTGTCTATGTCATTGCCGACGATTATATCCAGAGCGGCAACTACAGCCTCTATCGCATCGACTTCTCCGACAGCCAGACAGGCGACCTCAAGCCGATCGACCCGACGGAAGGCGTGGAGAAAGTACAAAGGGACAAAGTACAAAGTACAAAGGTACTGCGCAACGGCATGCTCTATATCATGCGCGGCGACGAACTCTTCGACCTCAACGGCCGAAAAGTTCGAATGAAAAATTGAAAAATTGAAAATGGAAAATTATGAAAGTCAACAAATTGTCCATTGTCCATTATCCATTGTCCATTATCCTGTTGGCTTGCGCGATGAGCTTGCAGGCGCAGACGTATAACAACGGCGTCTGGTATGCCTTGTACGACAACGGCGAGCATACCATGAACACCCAGGGCGACTACTCGACAACGGTCTTTGCGCCGACTGCCGAACAACTCAACGTCACGTGGCGATACGAGTGGATTGACCTCTTCGGAGCGTTCAAGAAGATCGACACCCAGGTGCTGGAGTCTGCCAACGGTGGCAGTACGACCAACCAGGTCGGCATCCTTGCGGAAAATACCGACCATAACAGCAAGACAGACGAACGCTTCTCCGTTAGTCGCAACATCAACTGGATCAAGTTCAATCGCGAAGGCTATCCGACGCATAAGGTGATACTCACGCATATCGACATACCGCTGGCGCGACATATCCTGTTCGACTCGGAGGAGTACGGCGCAACGACTGCCAGCTACGACTTCGGCGTGGTCAATATCGTCGATGCCAAGTCCTACATCGTGCCGCTCCGCTCCTTCCTGACCGCAGGCGACATTACCGTTTCCAGCTCCGAACCCGACATCTTTC
Organism: Paludibacteraceae bacterium; assembly: GCA_017425065.1. Lineage (GTDB taxonomy): Bacteria > Bacteroidota > Bacteroidia > Bacteroidales > Paludibacteraceae > Colicola. Next base: position 14,462 of record JAFPJV010000114.1, on the reverse strand, counting down.
ATGTGGGCAATGCCGACAGCACGACACCGCTGGTCTATCCGGTCGGTGCCAACGCCTGCGCCTCGAAGAACGGCAAGGCGGCTGCGGCGTCGGAAGGCGTACTCGGCGACATAGCCAACTATGCCTTTGCTGTCTGTTTCACCCCGAAAAAGGCGAAAGAATATGCTGCCGTAGTGACAATCACCGACGGCACATCCACCGTCAAAATGACCGTTACCGGCATCGGCTACAAAGCCCCGCAGACAGAACACACCTATAGTGCCATGATTTGCGAGGGCGAGAACTATCCCGATGACCACTTCGGCACGCTCAGCCAGGCCGGACATTATGAAGATACAATCCGCAACGTTGCCGGTGGCGACTCGGTTATCAGCCTGACGCTGCAGGTCAACCCGACCTATAGTTTCTCGGAGACGCTCTCCATGCGCGTGGGCGATGCCCGTACGTGGCAGGAACGCGACCTGAGCCAGCTGCCCGTGGGAGATACCACGCTTGTGGCGCAGTATCAGACCGTCTTCGGCTGCGACTCCGTATATACGCTGCAACTGACTGTGCTGCCACGCCCGACAACCTATGGCAATGATACCGTCTATACCTGCTCGGGTGAGAGCGTGGAATATGCCGGCAAGGTCTATCGACGTCCCACAACAGACTCCGTCTTACTCGCCGAGAAGAATCAGTACGGCGGCGACTCGATCGTAGAACTCGTCGTACGGGTCTATCCCAATATCAACCTCAAGGAACAGAAGACCATCTACGTGGGCGATGCGCAGATATGGCAAGGCTACGACCTGAGCACCATGCCCGTAGGCGACACGGCGCTCGTCGCTCGCTATCAGACCGTCTTCGGTTGCGACTCCGTTTATACGCTGCAACTGACTGTGATGCAGCGCCCCACAACCTACGGACGCGACACCGTCCATCTCTGCTTCGGAGATACCGTGACCTATGTCGGTAGGATGTATTATCAGTCGGCGAACGACTCGCTCCTGCTCACGGAGAAGAACCTCTTAGGCGGCGACTCCGTGATCCTGCTGGCTGTCATTGCGCACCCCGTCTCGCTCGTGAGCGACGAAAAGACCATCACCGAGGGCGACGACGTCGTCTGGCAAGGCCTCGACCTGAGCCGGCTGCCCGTGGGAGATACCACGCTCGTGGCGCAGTATCAAACGGCTTTCGGATGCGACTCGACCTACGTGCTCTATCTCACCGTCGAAGAGAAACCTATCAGCCACGAAGCCATCGACCAAACAATCTTCGAATCTTCAAATCTTCAAATCTTCAAATTGATCAAGAACGGCACGCTCTTCATTCGCCGTGGAGACGAACTCTTCGATATCACCGGCAGAAAAGTGGAATAATTGACAAATTTTGCAAGTTTACGTCGAGACTATCTCGAGACCTTATCGAGATTACATCGAGACTTCATCGAAACCAACGACATACGGCAACCGACAAAAAATCGCACCTCGAACACGGGGTGCGATTTTGATTTTTTGTGCCAAAAACCTGAAATTATGCAAGCATATTTCATTTTTTTGTCCCAAAATCTTGCATATTTGATTATTTTGTAGTAATTTTGCATGCTGAATTGGAAATTTTAAATATTTTTGAGTATGGAAAGCAGGAGAAATGAAGACCGCAAAGAGCCTGAAATCGTTTATTCGAAATCGGTGAAAGCAGGCAAGCGCATCTATTACCTCGACGTAAAGAAAGCGCGAAACGAAGATTTGTATCTTTGCATTACAGAGAGCAAACGCAAGCAGCAGGGCGAAGACGAAGCACCCCAGTTCGAGAAGCATAAACTGTTCCTTTACAAAGAAGATTTTGCCCACTTCATGGAGGGCTTGCAGGATGTGATCGGCTTTATCGGCGACCAATTGGGCAGCTTTGAGGCGCGCCCGGAACGCAAACCGGAAGACGCAGAAGCCAACAAAGAAAACAGCGACCCTGCGGCCGAAGCGGAAGAACCGGAGAAGAAGAAAGGTTTGTTTAACTTGTTCAAGTAGTCAGACCATCCAATATCTGTCGGGCGACTGCTTCCTTGCGTGCAAGGGGGCAGTCTTTTTTTGCGCCGTCCGACGAATAGATACGTACGCGGTTGGTGTCGGTTCCGAATCCCGCTCCCTCGTCGCGAAGCGAGTTGAGTACGATGAAATCCAGATTCTTGCGTGCCATCTTGCCGAGCGCGTTTTGTTCTTCGTTTTCGGTTTCCAGCGCAAAGCCGACGAGCGTTTGTCCCGCCTGTTTCTTCCGTCCGAGCGTAGCCGCTATGTCCGGATTCTCCACGAGCCGGAGCGTCATGGTGTCAATGCCGGGTTGCTTCTTCAGTTTCTCTTGCGCAACGGATGCCGGACGATAGTCTGCCACGGCTGCACAAAGGATCGTCAAGTCGGATTCGGGAAAAGCCTCCGAAGCGGCAGCGAGCATCTGCTGTGCGGTTTGTACGGGTCGGTAGGTCAGTTGTCGGTCGTAGCCCTCGATATGCAGCGCAGTAGGTCCGCACACCAGAGTCACCTCCGCACCGCGGCGCAGACATTCGCGCGCCAAGGCAAAACCCATCTTGCCGCTTGAGTAGTTGGACACAAAGCGCACAGGGTCAATGGGTTCTACGGTCGGACCGGCGGTAATAAGCACACGTCTCCCTTGCATCGTCTTGGGCGTCAGCGCCGCCAACACATGTTCGCAGAGCACATCCGGTTCGGGCATACGTCCCTTGCCGCTCGTGCCGCAAGCCAACAGTCCTTCTTCCGGCTCTATGAGGCGTACATTCGGAAAACCGCGCAAAGTCTCCACCGCCCGTTCGATGGCGGGATTCTCCCACATCTTGTCGTTCATGGCGGGCGCAATGAGAATGGGTTTGTGTGCCATACACGAACAGAGCGTCGTCGTCAGGGCATCGTCGGCAATGCCGGCAGCGCACTTGGCAAGGACATTGGCCGTAGCGGGCGCAACGATCATCAGATCCGCCCATTCGGGCAACGAGATATGCTCCGTGGCATGCTCGTTGATGGCGGCAAACACATCCGAATAGACAGGCGCTCCGCTGAGTGTCTGCAACGTGGTCTCGGTCACAAACTGCAAGGCGTTGCGGGTGACTGTTGTGCGCACTTCGGCTCCCTGCTTGATGAGCAGGCGAATCAGTTCGGGCGTCTTATACGCAGCGATCCCGCCGCTGACTCCCAGCAAGATATGTTTGCCCTGCAAAGACAAAGGGAAGACGTATTACTTCAGTTGGTCGTCACGGTTGGAGAGACGGTAGATGAGCTGGTTGTCCTCAAACTCCTGCGTTGCAATCAGTGTCGGCTTGGGCAGACGCTCGTAGGTACGCGAGATCTCGATCTGCTCTTTGTTCTCAAAGGTCTCATCCAGTGCATCTTGCGGTACGGAGAAGTCCTGCAACTTGGCATCCAACTCCTTCTTGAGCGAACTGCTGATCTGGTTTGCACGTTTGCTCAGGATAGCCACCGTTTCATACACGTTGCCTACAGGCTCTGTCAGTTTGTTGATGTCGCGTGTCACCGTGTTCTTCGGTGCTTTTGTTTGCTTGAAATCCATATTTGTTTTATTTACGATTATTCGTTGTTATCCGACACCGGAAACTTGTTCCGGTCAATTCTCTTTCGTTATTTTCTGCATTTCGCGCAGCATTCGTTCGGCTTGCGAACGGTGCTTCGATTCAGGAAAGTCGGTCATGAAGTTGTAGCACTCGTCCTGCGTCTCGCGGGCGCGCTCCAACCGTTTCTCCTCGTAGGAAATGACCGTCTGCTGGTATTTGGCCTGCAGTATCAGCCAGTGGAACTCCTCGGCATACTGTGTATCCGGATAGTTCTTCAGCGCATTGCGGCTGATGATCTCGCAGCTGAGGTAGTTGTTGCCCAGATAGCTGCCGAGGTTGTAATATAGCCGCGCACTGTACAACTCCTTCATCGCCAGTTTCTCAGTCAACTCCGCCGCTTCTTCCATTGCCTGCTCGGAGTACGGGCTGTCGGGGAAGAGTTCGATGAACTGCTCCAACGCATCGATGCCCTTGCGCGTTATCTCCTGATCCAGACGCGGGTCGGGAGAATCCAGATAATAGCAGTGTCCTATCTGAAAACGCGCTTCCGTGGCATACTTGCCTTTGGGGTAGTTGCGGATGTACGCCTCGTAGTACTGCGCCGCCGAGCCGTATGCTTTCTGTCCCATATATGAACGCGCCAGATAGGCCAATACGTCTTCGCTGCGTTCCGTGCCGCGGTAGTAACTGGTAACGTCGTCCAGCAGCGTCTGCGCCTTGGCGTACTCCTTGCGGTTGAAGTACTCCAGCGCTTTCTCGTATTTCAGTTCGGGGTCATTGGATTTCAGCAAAGCCTGGTACTCGCCGCAACCGACAAGCACCGTCATGCACATCACGCAAACCCATAAAATATGTACCTTTTTCTGCCGCATTCTTATGCACATTACAAAATCAGCCTGCAAAATTACAGCTTTTTTTTCATATGTGCAAATAAAAATGAAAAATTCAAGCACTTTCCGCCATAGCGTAGGTCTATAGTGGATTTTTTTATGCCCGAACTTATCTGTGTTGTTCGCGGAGCAGGTCGTTCACCTCTTTGACCGGATTGAACGTAGAAACGGGTACTTCGACGAATATGGTGTTCCAGCGAGCCATCGCTCCGTTCCACAGACCGGGCAACTCCAGCGCCAGCAGGTCTTTGCCGTCCTTCGACTTATGCGAGATGAAGCCTGTCGCAGGATCCACGAACTCGGGTAGGTTGTATGGATGTCCCTCCGGGTCCTTGGTAGCACAGACGAGATCCACAGGGTTGAAGTGGGTGGATTCCGCCATCAGTTTGGGGTCGCTTATCTGGCTCGACTCGAGAATTTGGCGGGAGATGGAACCGTCGGCCTCACGCACGAGGAAGGGGCCTCCGCCGGGTTCGCCGGTATTCTTCACTACGCCGCAGACGCGTATCGGACGACGCAGTTTGGCACGTTCCTCATCGCTCAGCGACGGGTCGCGCAGCAGGTCGAAGACGCGCTTCTGCTCCGTTACGAGAACGCCCGCCAGAATCTGCTTGTAGCGGATCGTATCCTTCTTGAGACGGTCAGGAACGACGTTGTCGATATTCTTGATGAAGATGACGTCGGCATCCTGTTGGTTGAGGTTCTGGATCAAAGCGCCGTGTCCGCCCGGGCGGAAAAGAAGTTTGCCGTCGGCCGTGCGGAAAGGTGTGCCGTCGGGATTGCCTGCGAGCGTGTCGGTAGAAGGTAGCTGTTCGGAGAACGTGATGTCGTACTTGACGCCGTATTTCTTCTCATACTCCGTCAGATGGTCGGCGATATGTTTGCGGAAGAGGGGCAGATGCTCGTGGGAAACGGTGAAATGCAGGTGCACTTTCCCTTCCGAGGCAGCATACTGTGCTCCCTCCACGAGGTGCTCCAGCGCCGGCGTACGGGCGCCGTCGCGATACGAATGGAACAGGAGCAGTCCTTTCGGCAGTTTGCCGTACTGCATGTCTTCCAACAGATAGCGGACAGCCTCTTGTCCCGTCTTGCCCTGCAATTCGGGTCCGAAAGCGAACTCGGATTGATGGTCGAGAAACTCGCGGATGGCGGGTGTCTCCTGTCCGTTTTCGAGATACTCGAACAGCTTCTTGAACATACGGCTTGCTGCGCCGGAAGCCGGAACGAATTTCAGGATTTTGTGTCCCTCTGCCAGATAATCCTGCCATGCACGGATATACTGCTCCTGCTCGTCTTTCTTCGGGGCGAGAATGCCGTTCTTGACCGATGCGGGGCCTACGATGTCTAACGGGGGAAAACCGTTGCGGAACGAGTCCAGTTGCTGTTGCGCCTGTTCGGCGGTAATGCCGCGAGCTTCCAATTGCTCGAGATCAGATGAGGAAAAATTCATGGTTAATATTGCTTTAAGGGGTTATTAAATATGCGCAAATAGGCGAAAACGGGTACTTTTTTGCCCGAAATCGCTGCAAAATTAGTAAATTTCTTGCATATATGCAAATTTTTTTGTAATTTTGCGCCCGATTAGACGGAAACAATGAAAAATATAGCATTTCTTATCAATCCGATATCGGGTACGCAGAACAAGCGCAAGCTGCCCAAACTGATCCGTGAGACGCTGGATCACGAGCAGTGGTTGGAGAATATCGTCTTCACCGAACGTGCGGGGCATGCCGAGGAATTGGCGCATCAGTTTGCGGACATGGGTTTTGATGCCGTGGTAGCCGTTGGCGGAGACGGAACAGTGAACGAGGTGGCTCGCGGCCTTAGGAATACGCAGACGGCTATGGGCATTCTGCCTATGGGTAGCGGCAACGGTTTTGCACGCCATCTGGGCATACCGGTTCGTACCAACCGCGCCATCGAGATGCTCAACCGCTCGGAGCCCATCAGCGTGGACTACGGCCTGGCTAACGGACGTCTGTTTGTGAGCACCTGCGGTACGGGTTTTGACGCTCTGATAGCCGATCAGTTTGCCGGTTCAACGCGTCGAGGCTTCATCACCTATCTGCACAACGTACTGAAAGACGTGTTGCTCTACCGTCCGGAGACCTATCGTCTGCGCGGCGAAGGACTGGACGTGACGCACAAAGCCTTTCTGATGACTTTTGCCAACGCCAGCCAGTGGGGCTACGAAGCCTATATAGCGCCCAAAGCCAGCGTGCAGGACGGCAAGATGGATATATGCATCATGAGCAGCAGCGCCCTGCTGGGAGCGCCCGGGCTGGCCGTACGGCTGTTCACCAAGTCGATAGACAACAGCCTGTTTATGGATACCATCCGTGCACGCGAAGTGTGGGTAGAACGCGAAGCCGCCTCTGCCTTCCACATCGACGGCGACCCTGTGGACATGGAGAAAGATATCCACATCCAAATCGTCCAGGACGGATTGAGAGTACTGGTGGAAAAGAGATTTTAATGGACTAGAAATCTAGGCATCTAGAATTCTAGAAAGCTAGAAAAAATATGAAACTGAAGATAATTAACAAGAGCAACAATCCGCTGCCGCGCTACGAGAGCGAACAGGCAGCCGGCATGGATATCCGCTGCCATATCAGCGAGCCGATCACTCTGCAACCAATGGAGCGCAGACTGATACCGACCGGTCTATACATCGAACTGCCGGTGGGCTACGAAGCCCAGATACGTCCGCGTAGCGGGCTGGCATTGAAACGCGGTCTCACCGTACTGAACACGCCGGGCACCATCGATGCCGACTACCGAGGTGAAGTGGGCGTCATACTCATCAACCTGAGCGGCGAGCCGCAGACCATCGAACCGGGCGAATGTATCTGTCAAATGATTATCGCGCGCCACGAACAGCCCGAACTGGTAGAAGTGAGTGAACTGAGCGAGACCGAACGGGGCGCAGGCGGATTCGGACACAGCGGGAGGAAGTAAAAGTTGAAAGGGATACGATACATATTGATTCTGGGAATTTGTGCCTTGGTACTGATGCCTGCTCAGGCGCAACAGACCGAACGTGAACGCGAACAGCAGTTCACCTATTATTGGTATGCCGCTCGTCAGGCAAAAGAGAATGGACAGTATGACAGGGCGCTGATGCTGTTGCTGCAATGCGAACAGCTCAATCCTGACGATGCCCTGACAAAAGAGACCATAGGATTGCTCTACTATGGTACAGGCCGCCGCAGGCAGGCACAGGAATACATAGCAAAAGCGTTCAACCTGGATCCGGGAGAACGCTGGCAGACCTATTACAACCTGCTGGACTTGCTCCCTCCGAACGACGACCAAGGAAAAGCAGAACAGCAACTCAACGTGCTGGAACGCGCCGCAGAAGCAAATCCGAAGAATCCGGAGATATACGAGAATATGGTGAGCTTGTATTCCGGTTTCAAAAATTGGAAACGGGCATTCGAATGTCTCGACAAGATAGAGGAACTGCGCGGCAAAGACCCGCGTTGTGCACTGGTGCGTTACCGTCTCTATCGCTACCTGAATAAGGACAAGAAAGCACTGAAAGCCGTGGAGGACTACCTCAAAGTGGATCCTGCGAACCCCGAACTGCTGAAGCTGCAGATTGTTTTGCTCAGCGAGCACAAGGCTTCCGTCAAGAAACTGCGCCCGCTGTACGACCGCTTGCTCACACTCACGCCCAACGACCCGTCGGTGCTCAACAACTACGCATGGATGCTGGCGGAAAACAAGACAGATCTGGATTTTGCCGAGACGCTTGTGCTGCGTGCTCTCAACGCCGACTCGGAGAACCCTATCTTCATCGACACCTATGCCTGGATCCTTTACCAAAAGGGTAAACGCGACATGGCGCGCTATTTTATCCGGCAGGCTATGCAACTCACATCGCCTTCGTCGCCGGCCATGAAAGAAATACAGAAACACTATAAAATCATTTACAAATGAAACGATACACGTATATACTGATCGCCTGTGTGCTGGTCATGAGCAGTTGCAAAACCACACAGCAGTTGACACGCATGGAGCAACAGCAGTTGTTGCTCACCCAGAAATTAGATGAGATGAGTCATAAGATGGACTCCGTACAACAGCAACTGACAGCCGTGAAACGCCAACTGAACGAACTGAGTCAGACGCAGCCGGAAGAGAGCACGCCGACGCCTCTGGTCACGAAACGCGACTGGAACACCTGCGTCATGCGGGGTGCAAAAGCCAAAGTGACACTGGGTAGCAAGAGTTACAGTTCGTCGTGTTCCACCCAGGCCGTTTGGGACACACTCGTCGTCATATCCATCACGCCGGCATTTGGCATCGAGGCGTTCCGCGTGGAGGCAACGCCCCGCGACATAACGGTCATCAACAAGGCAGCCAAAGAATATTACCGTGCTACCTATGCCGAACTGAACACCGAGGTGCGGCCCTTCGTTACCTTTGCCGACCTTCGGAGCCTCGCCAGCGGCAAGACACCTGCATCAGCCAAGAACGGCGTGCTGACATACACCGCCAAGAACGGCAGTGCATCGCTCCAGATGACTTATACCACGCCGACCTTTAACCAGCCGCTTTCCATCACGCGGCTCGACGTGAAGAAATATACGAAAAAAGATTTCAAGACGCTACTGAAATAAGCCATGAAACGAATACCATTCATAGTACTGACGGTCCTTCTGGCATGTGGCACACTGTCGGCTGCCGATACAGTCAAGTCGCTTAAGAAAAAGCAGGCTGAGCTGCAGAAGCAGATGAACACCACCAACCAGATGATCCAGCAGACCAAGAAAGACCAGAAAGCCACGGTGAACAAGCTCTCGTTGCTCAACGAGAACATCAAGACGCAGAAGCAGCTCATCACAACGATCGGCCAGGAGATTGACGCCCTCGACCGACAGATCGCCAACAACACCAAGCAACGCGGCGAACTGCAGAAAGAGCTGGAGCGGCTCAAAGCGGACTATGCCCAGCTGATTCGAGAGAGCCACTATGCGCAACTGCAACAGCAGCCATTGCTCTATATCATCTCGTCGGAGAACTTCCAGCAGTTGCTCAAGCGTGTGCAGTTCCTGGAGCGTTTTGCAGAGACCAAATCGGAGCAGGCACGACGTATCCAGGAGAAGACCGCTCAACTGAACGAGAAAAACACGCAACTGCGCAGCAACCTGAGCAACAAACAGACCAGTATGCGTGCGCAACAGCGTGAACAGGACAACCTGGCTCGCGACGAACGGCGCCAACAGGCGATGCTTGCGCAACTCAAACAACAGGAGAAGAACTTGGGCGTCAAGCTCCAGAAACAGCAGAAGCAGGCAAAACAGCTGGACAACCGCATCAACGAACTGATACGCAAGCAAGCCGAGCAGCAGGCTAAGAAAGGTATTACCAAAGAGCAGCAACTCGTTCAGGGTGACTTCGAGAAGAACAAAGGACGTCTGCCGTGGCCCATCGAGAGAGGACATATCAGCGGCCAGTTCGGCAAGCACAAACACCCCGTACACGAACGCGTTATTGTGGACAACAAAGGTATCTATCTGCAGACCCCACAGGGCGGTGACGCACGCGCCGTCTATAAAGGCGAAGTGACCAGCTGCTTCATGATGGGCAACACCTATGCCGTTATCATCCAGCACGGCAACTACCGCACTGTCTATGCCGGGCTAAGCAATCTCTACGTCAAGGCCGGACAGAAAGTGGAAACCAAACAGAAGATAGGACGTATCTACACCGATCCCGAGCAGGACAATAAAACGGAACTATACTTCCAGATATACAAAGGACGCGACATCCTCAACCCCAGTTCGTGGATTTCGCACTAAACAGACAACGCTATGCAAACACTTCAACGAATACTCCTCTTCTCAGCTGTACTGATAGCACTGACCGGCTGCAAGGAGAACCAATGGACGGATTGGAAAGTGCAGAACGAACTGTGGCTCGAGCAGAATCTGCAGAACGATCCGTCGATTCGCGTCACATCCAGCGGACTGCAATACAAGATACTGGCGGATCCGACGCCTACCGATGCGCGCCCCAACCGCTCCAGCACCGTCAATTGCGACTATACCGTTCGTCTTATCAACGGCAACACGATAGAAGGTGGAAACGGAACGTTCTACCTGGGCTCTGTCATCAGCGGCTTTGCCGAAGGCTGCTGCCTCATCCACAACAACGGCGACATCCGGCTCTATATCCCCTACAGTCTGGGCTATGACGAGGTGAAAGTCAGCGACAACGACACTTACAATGCCGCCGGCAACGAAGCTACGGAAGGTACGCACAGCTACATTCCTCCCTATTCGACACTCATCTACGATATCCATATATGCAGCGTCACGGGCAGCAACTGATAGTGGGATTTCTCGGCATATGCCTCGTTCTCTTGTCCTCTTGCGAAGACACCACGATTCGTAGTGCGGTGCCCACCTATCCCGTGCGGCTTGTCATCAATACCCAGCTCGGGCAGTTTGTGCACTTCGTGCCCGAAGCTACGTACGACTATATTACCGTTGACCGCAAGGGCTATCACTACCACGACTATACCCAGGTGCTCTCGGCAATGGACATGATAGGCTACGGCGGTGTTGTCATTTATATCGACGGAGGCAGCCAGTACAACGCTTTTGACATGTGTTGTCCCCACTGCCTTGATCCCGCCCATCCCGTTAGCATTGACGGCTTCTTTGCCGTCTGCCCCATATGCGGCGAACAGTACGACCTGAGTTGGGGGCTTGCGGTGCCCACCAAGCATATCGCTACCGAAGCACTCCGCCGCTATCCCGTCATCAATTCCGCCGGCAAAATAACCGTCACACAATAAAACGCCATGTTAACGCTCTATCAAGCATCCGCCGGCAGCGGAAAAACCTATACGCTGGCATACGAATATATCCGCCTGTTGCTCAGCAATACCCAGGCGGACAAGTATCGCCGTATTCTGGCTGTCACCTTCACCAAGAAGGCTACGGCCGAGATGAAGGAACGTATTCTGAAAGAACTTCATGTTCTCAGCACCGATCCGGCAAAGTCGCCTTATACGGGACAACTCGCCGGCCAACTGAATCTGTCCGCCGCGGAGATACAGCAACGGGCAGGTCGATGTCTGCATGCCATCTTGCAGGACTATACGCGTTTTGCCGTGTTGACTATCGACTCGTTCTTCCAGCAGGTGGTACGTTCGTTCGCCAGGGAGGTGGGACTGTCTGCCCAATATACTATCGAACTCGACTCAAAAGCCGTCGTGAACCAGGCTGTCGATGATTTGCTTTTTGCCATGAATCATCGCCGTGCTGCGGAGGATGTAGGCTCGTGGCTCAATGAGTTTGCGTTGGACAACGTGGAGAACTTGCGTTCATGGAATCCGCGCGAGACAATGAAGACGCTTAGCCGCCAACTCTTCTCCGAGCAGTTGCAGGCACGTCTCGACCAACTGCGCACGATGCTCACCGACAAACAAGCTCTGCGCGACTACCGCCTTGCGCTGGAAGCTGTTCCGGCCGACGACAAGACAGGCAGGGCTACTGCCGATGCCATACTCCAGCACCTCAATGCACTCGGCCTGCTCAGCGATGTATGGGAACAAATCAGCATTACCAACCGCGAACAGAAACGTCTGCCCATTGAACAGATCAACAGCTTGCTGCAACGTATCATCGACGATGCCGACTCGCCCTTCATCTACGAGAAGATGGGTACACGGATTCACCACTATATGATTGATGAGTTTCAGGACACCTCAGCCATGCAGTGGCACAACTTCCGTCCGCTCGTGACCGAATCCGTCAGCAACGGCAACGACAACCTCATCGTGGGCGACATCAAGCAGAGTATCTACCGTTTCCGCAACTCCGACTGGCACCAGTTGCAACATGTCGCAGAGCAGTTCCCGGGCTGCAATCAGCCGCTGATGGACACCAATTACCGCAGTGCACGTGCGATTGTCGAGACCAACAACGACCTCTTCGACCGGTATGTAAAATGGGTGGCCGACACGCTCAGCAAAGACAAGAAACTGCGTACCGGACTCGGCGGCGAAGTGGAAAAAGCTTATGCTACGCTCCGGCAGAAAGTACACAAACAGGAACTCGGCGGATACGTCCGGCTGCGCTGGTTCAAATCGGAAAGTGCCGACGAGGTGTGCTGCCAGGCAGAAGAAGAAATACTGCAACTGCTGCCCAAACTCCGTGAACGCGGCTACCGTATGGGACAAGTGGCCATGCTCGTTCGCTACGGCAAGGAAGCCTCTCGTATCGCCAACTTGTTGCTGGCCAACGGCTATGAAGTGCAGTCGCAGGAAGGCCTTCTCGTTGCCTCGCATCCTGCCGTACAGGTGCTCGTCCTGCTCCTTATGCTTACTGTTGCTCCGCACGACGAAGTGGCACGCACACGTCTGCGCCATGTCTTTGCCGAACAGCGCTATCCCGACAACCCGACCCAAGCCACGCGTTTCACGCTCGGCAACGAGCCTTATCTCACCGCCGAACAGGAAGAAGCTATCCGGCAGGCACAACTGCTGCCGCTCTACGAACAAGTGCAACAACTCATTGCCGGCCTGCAGCTCTACGAGTGGCCGCACGCAGCAGCCTATCTCACTGCTTTCCAGGACATCATATTCGCCTACAGCGAGCACCAGACAGCCGAGATAGGCACGTTCCTCCAATACTGGGAAGACAAGCAACTGAACGCCTGCATCTGCTCCGCTCCTACCGACGAAGCGATACGTGTCATGACGATTCACAAATCCAAGGGACTGGAGTTCGACGTGGTCGTTATCCCCTATATGAGTTGGGATTTAGGTCCCTCCAAGATGGATGCGGGCAAGATTCTCTGGTGCAAACCGGACATTGCGCCGTTTGACCAAATGCCGCTCGTACCTGTCGGCTTCAAGAAAGAACTGCAGAAGACCTATTTCAGCGACGCCTACTCCGAGGAGTATCTCAATTTCTACATTGATAACCTCAACCTCACGTACGTGGCCTTCACGCGTCCCGTACGCGAGTTATACGCTTTCGGACAGACCACGAAGGAAGGCAAAAACGGTACGCTCTCGCCCAAGAATATCGGGCAGTTGTTCTATTCGCTCCTACAAGAAGCCTCCGGTTTCCGCGACAACTGTTTCACGCGCGGCGAAGCCGAGCCTTATCAAGCCGGGAGCAAGAGCACGTCGGACGTCACGACCCTGCAGGCTGTCTATCATGCTACGCCTATCGGCACGCGGCTGCGGCTTTCCACACGAGGCATACAGGACGAACTGTCGCTGCAGGACTTCGGCACGTTGATGCACGACTGGTTGTCGCGTATCACGACGCTTGACGAAGCCGAGGCACGGCTGCAGGAACTCTTGCGCGAAGGACGTGCGCGCGAACAGGATATCCCGCGCATGCGACAGGAGTGGCAGCATTTCCTGCAACTCATTGCCGGTCGCGACTGGTTTGACGAACGCTATCAGGTGCTCAGCGAACATGCCATACTGACTGCTACGGGACAGACATTGCGACCCGACCGTGTCATGATCGATGGTCGCCGCGCGGTGGTCATCGACTATAAGTTCGGCACTCATCTCGCGCCTTCCCACCGCGACCAGGTGCGCGACTACATGACGCAACTGTCGCAAATGGGCTATTCCGTCGAGGGCTACCTCGTCTATGTCACACTTTCTCAAATAGTTGCTTTATGATTCAGTCCTCCGACCTCATCGCCATAGGTACTATATGCCGGCCTCACGGACATCGGGGCGAGGTACAATGCCGCATGCACAACGACTATTGGGATCAGGCCGACCCTGAATGGCTCTTCTTGCAACTCGACCAGCTGTATGTGCCGTTTCGTGTTCGCGACTGGAGAGGCAAAGGAGCCGACATACTCATCTTCTCGCTCTCGGGCGTGGACGATGAACCCGCCGCAGCACGACTGACCGGTGCGGAAGCCTATATGCTTCGTAGCGACATGGCGGAAGAAACGGAAGAATCAGTAGCGTGGAGCGACCTCGTCGGCTATACAGTCATCGACAGCGAGTACGGCTCGCT
>JAFPJV010000113.1 GCA_017425065.1 Paludibacteraceae bacterium | reverse complement strand
GGCATCATTTCAATTTTTACCGTGTCGCTATTGTCGCTATGTCGCTTTTAAAATTTTTACCGTGACGGTTTGAGGTTTTGTTAGTTTCTTCACACTTGTCTATATATCAGTTATTTATGCCGTTTACTTATATCCGTCAAATCGTCATATTTTCATCTGCACAATAGCGACATAGCGTCATATTAATTAATTTTGGTCGTGAGACTCTGAGACTCTTGAGACACTTTTCTGTCATGCTACGGTGACGTTAAGGATGGTCGCGAAATGGTCGCTGGAATGACTGTTCCAAATAACAATCTTTTGTGCCAAAAAATAATCTTATCCCGATGTACATTACGGCATCAAACTCGGTTATAAGAATATCGGCTGGAATGGTACTTTTTATACGTTCCCGTATTTCCTTGCATTCCTTTTGAAACGTTTTCTGGCAGAAAATTAGTCTTTGCGGAAATAGTCCTGGTAATGGTCGAGGAAGCATTGTGCGGCTTCGGCGACCGTGCCGTAGAACTCGCCACCCGCCGCATTGGCATGGCCGCCGCCATGGAACCAGTCGGCAGCAAACACATTGACCGGACGGTCGCCCTGGGAACGGAACGAGATCTTGACCTTCGTCTTGGCATTGCCCGCGCGCTCACGCTCGTGCGGTTCCAACTTATCCTCGCGCATGAAACACGAATAACGCACATCACTTATCTGGAGCGGCATATTGACTATTCCCTCGGCATCACCCGTCTGGAAACGGAAGCGATAGAGTTCCTTGCGGCTTAGGCATACCAGCGCGGCATGATGCTCGGGGAAGATACGCATCTTGCTGTACAAACAATAGCCGACCAGCCGCATACGATCCGCCGAATAGGCGTTGAACACGGCATTATAGACGGCATCTTTGTCCACACCCGCACGCACCAGTTCCGCCAGGATCTCGTACATCTCGGGATGGTTGGAGTTGAAGGAGAAATTGCCCGTGTCGGTCATCATGCCCGTGTAGATACAGGTGGCTACCGATAAGTTGAGAGTTGAGAGTTGAGGGTGGAGAGAAGTTGATAGTTGATAGTTGATAGTTGATAGAAGCAGATAGACCAGTTGACTGGCAGAGGGCGAGGAGGGATACGAGAGCGTAACATCCGCAAAATCAGCCGGATGCAAGTGGTGGTCGATGAGCACTTTCGGACAGGGATTCTCGAGCATGCGGTCTGCCACTTGTCCGATACGCTTCGGTTCGTTGAAGTCGGTACACAGCATCAGATCCGCCGCCGCCAACAAAGCATCGGCTTCGGCTTTGCGCTCGTCATATACGATGATATCCCCCACTCCCGGCATCCACTGGAAGAACGACGGGAAACGGTTGGGAACAATCAGAGCCACTCCGGTCCCTTGGCTTTTCAGCCAATGGTATAACGCGAGGGAGGAACCCATCGCATCGCCGTCGGGCGACATGTGGGTGAGGATCACTATATGCGAAGCATCGGACAGAAAATGGCGGATTTGTTCCACTTTTTCGGAAGGAAAATAGTCGTTTTGCATGGTTTTTGTTGAAATTTGGGTGCAAAAGTACAAAAAAAATTGCATATATCAAAAAAAAAATATAACTTTGCACGCTTTTTTGTGCGAGTACGCTATGTGCACGTACATAAATAAAGAAAACGGCACACGAAAAAAAGTTTTTTTAACAATCATAAACAACACAAGATGAAACGATTTTTATTATCAGTAGCCGTAGTGCTATGCATGGGCGCCGGAGCGATGGCGCAAGAGGACAAAGTGCTGATGACCGTTAACGGCGAGCCCGTGACGGCAAGCGAGTTCCTGTACATCTACGAGAAGAACAACCAGGAGACAGCCTTGGAGCAGAAGTCGATGGACGAGTACCTGGATCTGTTCATCAACTTCAAGCTGAAAGTGGCGGAAGCCAAAGCGCAAGGTATTGACACGACGGAGTCGTTCCGCAAAGAGCTGGCCGGCTATCGTGCGCAAGCCACTCCGAAGTACTTGAAAGACGAGCAAGCGCTGGACAGCATGGTTCGCCTCAGCTACAACCACATGCAACGCGACCGCCGTGCCGCCCACATCGCTATCCAATGTCCGCCGACAGCTTCCGACTCGGCCGTAGATGCCGCCAAGAAGCAACTGGAGAAAGCCCGCAAACAATTGCTGAAAGTCAAAGGCCAGAAGCGCGCCCAGCTGTTTGAGAAACTGGCACGCGAGATATCGACCGACCCGAACGTGCAGGAGACAGGAGGCGAGTTGGGCTGGATCACTCCGTTCCGCTATGTCTATTCGCTGGAAGAAGCGGTATATGGCTGCAACGTAGGCGAGATAAGTCCTATCTTCCGCACCGCATACGGATTCCACATCGTACTGGTAGAAGAGGAAAAAGAGCACGAAGAAGTGCATGCCGCCCACATCATGAAGATGGTTCCTCGCGGCAACGACTCGCTGAAAGCCGTCATGAAAGAGCAGATCGACTCGATCCACCGCCTTGTAGTCGACGGTGCCGACTTTGCAGAGACAGCCCGCCAGCTCTCGGATGACAAAGGTTCGGCTGCACGCGGCGGCGACCTCGGCTGGTTCGGACTCGGCATGATGGTCAAGGAGTTTGAGGACGAAGCGTTCCGCCTGAAAGAGGGTGAGATAAGCGAGCCGTTCGCCAGCAACTTCGGCTGGCACTTCATCAAACTGTACGGACACCGCAACATCCTGCCGCTGGACAGCATCTATCCGCAAGTGCAACGCAACGTACAGCGCGACGAGCGTCTGAAAGAGACCGACAAGGCCTTTATCCGCAAGTCACGCGCAGAATACAACCTGCCGGCAGACATGAGCGACGAGGACGTTCTCGCCTATACCGACCAGCACCTGGAAGAGAAATATCCCGAGTTTGCAAGCCTCGTGCGCGAATACCACGACGGCATCCTGCTGTTCGAAGTGTCACTGCGCGAAGTATGGGACAAAGCCAGCAAAGACAGCGTCGGTCTGGAGCAGTACTTCCAGGCTCACCGCTCGGAATATCCGTGGGACGAACCGCACTTCAAGGGATACGTGGTTTATTGCAAAGACAAGAGCTCGATGCGCGCCATGAAAGCCATCATCCGCAGCAATCCCGACTCGATTGACAGCTATATCAACGAACGAATCAACGTAGAGGGTCAGACCTTCGTCAAGTACAACCGCGGTCTGTGGACCAAAGGCCAGAACAAAGCCGTTGACCGTCTGGGCTTCAAGGACAAGAAAGCTCCGCAGCCCGAGACCGAGGAGTGGCCGTTCGTCTTCTGCGTTGGTAAGAAACTGAAATCTCCGCAGGACTACACCGACGAGCGCGGCAAAGTGACGACCGATTATCAGGACTATCTGGAGAAACTCTGGATTGAGGAGCTGCGTAAGAAATACGAGGTAAAAGTTGACCAAGCAGTATTCAACGAACTGAAAGCCCGGAGTGGCTCCGGAGCCAAATAAGGTGTAAAGTGTAAGGTGTAAGGTGTAAAATGAAACGTAAAGAGTGGTACATATGGGGAGCGGTAGTGCTGCTGTTGGCAGTGGGCGCTGTGTTGTCACGCGCATGGGTGATACGCGTCGATATGACCGACGACAAGCACTACACACTCGGCCGCCCGACGCGCCAGCTGCTCCGGCAGTTGGATGAGCCGGTAGAAGTGACACTCTACCTGGACGGCGACCTGAATTCGGGTTTCCGCCGGCTCCGAAGCGCTACGGAAGAGACGCTGGACGAGTTCCGCGTCTATGCCCCTATCCGCCGCCACCGCTTCGATTCCGAGACGGAGAAGATGCCGGAGGGCATGCAACCCACTATCGTCCACGAGCGTCAACACAACGGCAAGACAGCCCAGACACCCGTCTATCCCTACGCCAAAGTGTCGTACAAAGGACGTTACACCCTGGTCGGGCTGCTCAACAACAACCGCCAGTTGTCGGGCGAAGAGAACCTGAACGCCAGCATCGAGAACATCGAATACACCCTGACGGAAGCCATCAGCGAACTGACCCGCAAGAGCACGCCGAGAGTGGCATTCATCGAGGGACATCAGGAGTTGCCGGAGCCGCGTGTTGCCGACCTGACACAACAGCTGAGCCGCCATTTCCAAGTGGATCGCGGACGCATCGGCCATGAGCCCGAAGCCCTGCTCCCATACCGCGTGCTGATCATTGCCGACCCGCAAACGCCGTTCTCGGAAGAAGACAAATACTGTCTGGATCAATACGTCATGCAGGGCGGCCGCATCCTATGGGTGCTGAACGGCGTGCAGTTCTCCGACGAAGTGCTGAGCCAAAGCGGTTTTACTCCCGTGCTGCCGCTCGACCTGAACCTGTCGGACATGCTCTTCCGCTACGGCATCCGCATCCAGCCGGCACTACTGCAAGACGTGCAGTGTCTGCCCATCCCGGTCAACGTATCCGCCGATCCGGAGCAGACCAACCTGCAACCTATGCCGTGGTACTACGCCCCGTTACTGCTTACCTCGCAAGAGTCGCCGGTGACAAAGAACGTGACGCAAGTCAGTTGTTCGTTTGCCTCGCCCATTGAGGCCGTAGGCGGCGACGACGGCATAATGAAAGACATTCTGCTTGCCACCTCCACCGCCAGCCGTGTCATACCGACACCTGCCGAAGTGGACTTAGGCGACATGGATCCCGACCTGAACACCTTCAAGTACAGATACATACCTGTGGCCGTGGCGTTGCAAGGCGAGTTCCCGTCTATCTTTGCCCACCGCATCATGCCCGACAGCATCCGCACGGCGTTGGAGAAACGCGACATGAGTCTGGAGACACGCCAGATAGTAGTTGCCTCGGGCAGCATCATCCGCAACGAGACAGAGAAAGGGCAAGCCCTGCCGGTTGGCTACGACCGCTATTCTGGCATGCAGTTCGGCAACCGCGACTTCCTCATGAATGCCGTGCTCTACCTCGCCGACAACGAAGGACTCATCGCCCTGCGCCAGAAGAAAATAGACCTGCACCTGCTGAATCAGAAACGCGCATACGAACGTCTGACCGCCATCCAACTGATCAGCACGCTGGTGCCCATCGCCCTGTTAGCCATCGCAGGCACCGTTGTCCTGCTATGCAGAAAACGCAAATACACACATACAAAACATACATCATGAAGTTCCGATTCATCACATTGCTGCTGCTCTGCAGCTTGGCTGTCTCCATAGCAGCCCAGCAATTGAGTTACCCGACCGAACGCGTGAACGGGTTTTTGGTATATCGCTACCCGGTGGAGAAAAGCATCGGTCTGTACCGTATCAGCAAGATATTCGAAGTCAGCGTCAACGACATCGTTGCCTGGAATCCGCAACTGTTGGAACGCGGTCCGCAAGAAGCGGAGATACTGCTCATCCCCGTTGCGGGCGTGCCCCGCGAAGAGCCTGTCACCACCCAGACAACGACACTGGCTACAGACACCGCAGCCACCGATACCATCGACCCGTTAGCCTACCTGCCGCATTATCGGATTGACCTCATCATGCCTTTCCACGTGGGCAACGACGCCCCATCGGCACTAGAGGAACGGCTGACCGAGTTCTACCGCGGCGTGGTCATGGCGCTGTACGACATCCCGGCAGAGGACTCTATCTTCGTCAACCTGCATGTCCACAACAGCAAGAGCGACACAGCCGCCATCGCCAAACTACTGGAAGACAGCACGCTCTACGGCACGAACGGCATTATCGGGCCGTTCTACACCCCGCAGATTCAGTTGCTCAGCCCGTGGATAAAAGAGAACCGCATACCGACCATACTGCCCGTATCCAACGATGCGAGCTATCTGAACGACAACCCATGGCTGATGCAGTACAACACGACGCCCGAGCAGGAGACAAAAGCCGTGACGGAATATCTGCTCTCCGCGGACCAACGCATCAACTGCATCTTCATCGAAGACTCGACAACAGAGGAAAGTACCCGCAACATGCGCCGCGCGCTGGTGGAGAACAATATCGCCTGCACGTCGATTCAGAGTAGCGCTGTGCTGCACGACTCACTCATCTATGCCGTGCGCACCGGTGCTGAGAACATCGTCTTCTTCCCCACCGGCAAGTTCCAACGCAACAAAGCCTACGTATCCAAGATAGAGACACTTTCGACGTGGCACAAGATGGCGGTTTATGGTGTATTCTCCTGGCTGAAAGAGCAAATCAACGTGCCGCTCATCTATACCTCCACGTTCGTTACCGAACAGGAAGCCGACATGACGGCATACAACGAGACATGGGAGAAATACTTCCATATCCCACACACCATATCCTACCCGCGTTACGACCTGTTAGGCTACGACATCACCCGCAAACTGATCGGGCTGCTCATCGACAAGCGCTATCCCGGCATGCAGTCGGACATCGACTTCGAGCCTTATACGGACGGAGGCGCAATGATTAACTCACATATCGAAGTGCTCCGCACCGAATGATTCGCCGCCGAACGACATATCGCCTTGCGTTGCTTCTCTGCCTGCCGGCTGTGATGCTGATGCTATGCGGCATGGCGGCAGCCCAGCCTCGTCTGCGTGCACCGGAGATGTATATCGGTGTGCATGGCGGCATAGAAGCCTCTACCCTGCTGTTCTCGCCCAAAGTGGACAATATGTCCCCGTTCACGCACGGCGTGACGTTAGGCGGCGACGGCGGCGTGGTGTTCCGCTACGCAGGACACAAAGTGTGCGGACTGCAAGTGGAACTCAACTATATGCACCGCGGCTGGCGCGAAGAACTGGATGGCGCTGTCTATCAACGCCACTTGCACTACCTGGAAGTGCCCTTCCTGATGCACCTTTATTTCGGGCAGAAAAGTATGGTGCGCGGCTTTCTGAACCTCGGTCCGCAGATAGGTGTCTGCGTGGCAGACCAACATGGCGGCACACCGTTGACCAGCACCGGCAAACAATACAACCCCATCGACTCGCGGTTTGACTGGGGGTTGGCAGCAGGCTTAGGTATGTACGTCCGCACCAACAAAGCAGGTGTCTATCAACTGGAAGTACGAGCCAACTACAGCCTCGGCAGCCCGTTCAGCACACGCCGTACGGACTATTTCCAGCAAGCCGCACCACTGGACGTCAGCCTGAACCTCGGATGGCTTTGGCCTCTGAATAGGGGAAAGTCGAAAGCAAACAATAAAAACATTCAAAATATATGAAAACAAACTACGAAGTACGTTACGCATCCAACCCGACCGATGCCAAACAGTATGACACCGCGCGTCTGCGCAAAGACTTCCTGATCGAACGGCTGTTCGCCGCCGACGAAGTGAACATGGTTTATTCGATGTACGACCGCATGATAGTAGGCGGCGCTATGCCGGTCAAAGAGGCTTTGTTGCTCGAAGCCATCGACCCGCTGCGTGCACCGTATTTCCTGACCCGCCGCGAGATAGGCATCTTCAACGTTGGCGGCAAAGGACGCGTGATAGCCGGCAATGAGACATTCGAGTTGGACTATAAAGAGGCCCTCTACTTGGGTCGCGGCGACCGCGAAGTACGGTTTGAGAGTCTGGATGCCAACAAGCCGGCTCTGTTCTACTTCAATTCGACGACCGCCCACTGCGCCTATCCGGACAAGAAAGTCACGAAAGCCGATGCCGTTGTGGCGCACATGGGAAGCCTGGAGATGTCGAACGAACGCGATATCAACAAGATGCTCGTTAACCAAGTGCTGCCGACCTGCCAACTGCAGATGGGTATGACGGAATTGAATACGGGCAGTGTATGGAACACCATGCCGGCACACGTTCACAGCCGCCGTATGGAAGCCTATTTTTACTTCGAAGTACCCGAAGACCAAGCCGTTTGCCACTTCATGGGCGAAGTAGAAGAGACCCGCCACATATGGATGCGCGGCAATCAGGCCGTTCTCTCGCCGGAATGGTCAATCCACTCGGCTGCCGCCACCCACAACTACACCTTCATCTGGGGCATGGGAGGCGAGAATCTGGACTACGGAGACCAGGATTTCAGTCTGATTACTGACTTGAAGTAGTTGATAGTTGATAGTTGATAGTTGAAAGTTGAAAGATATGAAGAATCTGTTTTCATTAGAGGGCAAGAACGCCTGGGTGACAGGCGGATGTTACGGTATCGGGTTTGCCATTGCCAAGGCGTTTGCAGAAGCCGGAGCCAGCCATATCATCTTCAATGCCCGCAGCCAAGAGGCAATAGACAAAGCCATGGAGTCGTACCGAGCCGCCGGCATCCGGAATGCGCATGGGTACGTATGCGACGTGACGGACGAAAAAGCCGTGAAAGCACTTGTGGAGCAAATCCACAGCGAAGTAGGAGAGATACACATCCTTGTCAACAATGCCGGCATCATCAAACGCATCCCGATGCACGAGATGAAACGCGAGGACTTCCAGCAAGTGATCGACATCGACCTTGTGGCTCCGTATATCGTCAGTGCAGCCGTTCTGCCGGAAATGATGGCACGCCGCGAAGGCAAGATCATCAACATCTGCTCCATGATGTCGGAATTGGGACGCGAGACGGTCAGCGCCTACGCCGCAGCCAAAGGCGGACTGAAGATGCTGACACGCAATATCTGCTCGGAATACGGCGAATATAACATCCAGTGCAACGGTCTCGGGCCAGGCTATATTGCTACGCCGCAGACCGCTCCGCTTCGCGAGCCGCAAGCCGATGGCAGCCGCCATCCGTTCGATGCGTTTATCTGCGCCAAGACGCCTGCCGGGCGTTGGCTCGATCCTGACGAACTCGGCGGTACAGCCGTGTTCCTCGCTTCACACGCATCCGATGCAGTCAACGGACAAATCATATACGTCGATGGCGGCATATTGGCCTATATCGGAAGACAGCCCAAATAAGGTGTACGGTGTAAAGTGTACGGTGTATGAAGAAAATAATAATTATCATAGCGGCATTGGTGAGTCTCATAGCATGTCAGCCGGAGGGACAACGCGTATTCGGACGCTTCGTGCCGGAACGCAAGGATGATTTTGCCTGGGAGAACGAGTATGCGGCTTTCCGCATGTACGGCCCGGCATTGGCTCCCGAGAACCCGTCAAACGGTGTGGATCTGTGGCTCAAAGCGTCGCCGGAACTCGTAGTGGACAGTTTCTACTACCGCGAACACGAATTAGGGCTACCCTATCATATCAACTACGGCAAAGGGTTGGACTGCTACAAAGTGGGGCACACGGCAGGATGCGGCGGTCTGGCTATCATAGTCGACGGACAGCTATGGATCGGCGGACAGTACGCACGCCACGAGATACTGTATCAGGACGACCGCCGTTTCAGTTTCCGACTGGAATACGACAGCGTGCTTGTAGCCGGACGGATCATGCAAGAGCAGATTACCATCACCGCCGAAGCAGGCACGCCGCTCTGCAAAGCCGAAGTGGTACTCACCGGTTTGGGAAGCAAGAAGTTGCCGGAGTTGTTCCTTGGCGGCGGTATCTATCTGCACGACAGCATCGACCGCTTAGGCTACAACGAAGAGACACGCACAATGACCTATTGCGAAGATGCCTTGTCGGACAAGACGGCTGCCGAGATGAACCGCGAGTACAACGGCTCTACCTCACAAGGCCGCAGCTATATTGCCGTCTATGTGCCGGACGAAGCAGCATCCAAACCGATGATATATGACAACACTGCCGTGCTGGTTGCACCTTACACACCCGGCAGCACATTTACCTACTACTTCGGCGCCTGCTGGAGCCGCTGGTGCGACGGTCGTCATGCCTATGAGACAGACATGGATTGGGAAGATTTTATAGCCGACGTGGCAGCCCGACTCTAAACAGTGAAGACGTTTCTTATCATACGGCTTGAGACGATTGGCAATGTAGCCATGACAGTCCCTGTAATAGCCTCGCTCTCGCGGCGCTATCCGGACTATCGTTTTCTCGTCGTTGCCAAGAAACCGCTCCAAGACATGTTCTACGGCATGAAGAACGTGGAGTATGTAGAAGCCTGCTACGAACAGCCCGGCGACATCGTACGCCTGATGCGGCAGTTGCGTGCTCTCAACGCACACGAGGTCATTGACCTGCAGGACAGGCTCAGCACACGCCTGGTACGATGGCACTTGCAGTTGCACGGCGCACGTGTGCATTCCGTCCATTACGGCCGCTGGCGCAAACGCTGGCTGACGTTGGTAGGAGCCAAGTATCACGATGCCTTGCCGTCGGAGTTCGACCGCTACCGCGACACGTTCCACCGCGCCGGACTGGAGACGGATACGGACTTTGAGTCACTGCCGGTAAACAAAGCCGCCAAGGCACGCGTGAAAGAACTGTTCGGCGAACGCAAAGGCCAATGGGTAGGCATCGCTCCCTTTGCCAAGTCGGAATCGAACATGTTGCCCTACCGCGTGACGAAACAGTTGATCCTGCGTCTGGCAGAACGTCCGAACACGCGCGTTTTTCTATTCGGAGCAGGAGAGGTGGAAAGCGAGATGTTGAGCCAGTGGGCAGGACTGCACAAACAGGTCGAGAGCGTTGCCGGCAGGCTTCGTCTGGGCGAAGAACTGGAACTGATGCGCCAACTGGACTATATGATCTGCATGGACTCGGCAAACCAGCATTTGAGTTCATTGGTCGGTCTGCGTGCCGTCAGTATTTGGTGCGGTACTCATCCGAAAATAGGCTTTACGGGGTGGAAACAACGCGGAGAAGATATCCTGCAGCGTAGCGAATTGGCATGTCGTCCGTGTACGATGCACGGCACAAGCCTTTGCCGGTTCTTCAACTACGCCTGCAAACAAATAACAGCAAAACAAATTATACAACATATCTATGAGTAAAATCATTTCATTAGCAAACCAGAAGGGCGGCGTCGGGAAGACAACGACCTCTATCAACCTGGCAGCCGCTCTGGCACAACAGGGCAAACGCGTACTGCTGATTGATGCCGATCCGCAGGCCAATGCCTCGTCGGGATTAGGTATTGATATTCAGCAGATGAACAATACAATTTACGAATGCCTGATCAACCGTATTGACCCGCATACAGCTGTCGTTCACACCTCTGTCAAGCGACTGGATATCATTCCGAGTCATATCGACCTGGTGGGTGCGGAGATAGAGATGCTTAACATCGAGCATCGCGAGACAGTCATGAAGCAGATCCTCGGACAACTACGTGCCGAGTACGACTATATCCTGATTGACTGCTCGCCCTCGTTGGGTCTGTTGACTGTCAACGCCCTGACTGCCAGCGACAGCGTGATAATACCCGTGCAGTGCGAGTTCTTTGCCCTGGAAGGTATTGCCAAACTGCTGAATACCATCAAGATTATCAAGTCGCAACTCAATCCTGCTCTGCAGATTGAGGGATTCCTGCTCACGATGTACGACAACCGTCTGCGCCTCTCGAACCAGGTGTATGAGGAGGTGAAGCGCCACTTTGGCGACTTGGTATTCAACACGGTCATTTCGCGCAATGTACGTCTCTCTGAAGCGCCCTCTCACGGTCTCTCCATTATCGAGTACGACGCATCGAGCAAAGGCGCCAAGAACTACATCGCATTGGCAAAAGAACTGATAAAGAGACAATAGCATATGAAGAAAATGACAGGACTTGGACGTGGGCTCGATGCCTTGATCGACACCACGCATGTGGAAACCCGCGGAGGCAGTTCGATCTCCGAAGTGGAACTCTCGAAAATAATTGCAAACCCCGACCAGCCGCGTCGCAACTTCAACGAAGAAGCGTTGCAAGAGTTGGCGGACTCCATCCGTGAACACGGCGTCATATCGCCTATCACGCTCCGCAAGAACGACGATGATACCTATATGATTATTGCCGGCGAACGTCGTTTCCGAGCAGCCAAACAAGCTGGTCTGAATGCCATCCCGGCATATATCCGCACGGCTAAAGACGAGCAGGTAATGGAAATGGCGCTCATCGAGAACATCCAGCGCGAGGACTTGGATGCCATCGAGATAGCGCTGGCCTACCAGCGACTGATGGACGACTATCAGTTGACGCAAGAACGTATGGCAGAGCGTGTGGGCAAGAAACGCGCCACAGTAGCCAACTACCTGCGCCTGCTGAAACTGCCTGCCGAGATACAGATGGGCATCAAGGAGAAACGTATCGAAATGGGTCACGCACGTGCTATCTTAGGTCTCAAGTCGGCAGAGCAGCAGATAGCTCTCTACCAGCGCATCCTGCGTGAGGGCATGTCGGTTCGCCGCGTGGAGCAGTTGGTGCAGGAAGAAGAGCAACCCAAACCTACGAAGAAAGTCGCCCAGGCAAACCCCTATCCCGAGCAACAGAACGCACTGAGCGAACTGCTTGGATGCCGCGTACGGGTGCAAGAGGGGAAAGTAGTGATCCCCTTTAAGAACGCCGAACAACTGGAACAACTCATCGAACGTCTGCGTTGAAACGACTGCTGATCATATGGCTTCTGCTGCTTCCTCTATGGCTTTATGCCACGGAGGCTCAAGACAGTATTGCTCCGACCGATGCCGTTTATTACCAGCCGGATACTACGGCTGCAACCAACGGAGCCGAGCCGGAGTACCGCTATATGATCGACCTCCAGCGCAAACCGGATGCCATGCGGGCCGTATGGCTTGGCGCCATCTGTCCGGGATTAGGACAAATCTACAACCGCTCGTACTGGAAACTGCCTATCGTCTATGGGGCTTTTATGGGCTGCGGGTATGCGATAAAATATACCAACGGACTATATACCGACTACAAGACAGCCTATAAAGAACTGTACTACGACAACGAGGCAGGCAATATATCCTCCGATCCGCACACCTCCTATATTGCCATCCTGCCGGAAGGCTACGACATCGAGCGTATGGGAGGCGTGGACAGATACATCAACACGCTCAAGAACCGCCAGAACGTCTATCGCCGTTACCGCGATTTGTCCATCGTAGCCACGATAGCTGTGTATGCGCTCTCGCTTATTGACGCGTATGTGGATGCACAACTCTTTGATTTTGACATATCCGAAGAATTGTCGCTCGACATCCGTCCCGATATTTATTATGACCCGTACACCCAGCGTACGGCAGAAATGAAACTTGCTATCACCCTGAAATGAAACGACTTGTAATTATTCTTTTCGCATCGCTGCTCTGTTTTCCGGCATTGGCCGACGAAGTAGTCAAGCAGCGCATCAACAAGATGCAGCGGACGGTACCAATGCAATACAATGCGGAAGTGCAGGGCTATATCAACCGCTATCTGAAAGCACCCGGCATGGTCGGACGGGTACGCGGTTTGGGCGAATACTACTTCCCTATCATCGAGCAGGTGTTCCGCGAGAACGGGCTGCCTACCGAACTGAAGTACCTGACGCTCGTCGAGTCGAAACTCAATCCACTGGTTGTTTCTCCGCGCGGTGCAGCCGGCCTATGGCAATTTATGCCCGGCTCGGGCAAGGCTTTCGGGCTGGAAAAAACGGCATACGTCGATGATCGCTTAGACACCTACCGCTCAACGGAAGCAGCCTGCAAACTGCTGAAACGCCTGTACAAGATGTATGGCGACTGGGCAATAGTGATTGCTGCTTACAACTGCGGCTCGGGCACTATACGCGGCGCTATCAAAGCTGCCGGAGGCAAGAAATCGTTCTGGGCTATCTATCCCTACCTGCCTAAACAGACGCGTATCTACATGCCGATTTTCATTGCCTACAACTACGTGATAGAATACGCCGACGAATACAACATCCCGGCAGCTACTATTGAGAACCTGCCCAACGCGGTCGATACTATTCATACTACCAAGCGGATGAGCCTGCAACAAATTGCCAAGACGACAGATACGCCGCTTGAGATGATCCGGCTGATGAACCCGCAATACCTGCAAGGCGTCACGCCTGCCGGACGAGACAACATCATCTGCCTGCCGCAAGGCAAAGCCCAACTGATTCGCAAACAAGAAAACGCACCCGCACAATGAGCGACAGCAAGATATACTATTCCATCCGTGAAGCCGGAGAAATTACCGGACTTCCCTTCTCCACCCTGCGCTATTGGGAAGAGCAGTTCGAGCAACTCAATCCGCGTAAGGATGCGCATAACAACCGCTATTACACGGCAGAAGACATCGAGTTTCTCAAACGCGTTCGCTACATACGCGACGAACTGAAAATCACGCGCATCGACGCCATCCGCCGCGAACTGAAAAACGACAACCGCCAGGTGGATGTACGAATCCGCGCCACGGATATCCTGCAACGTATCCGTCAAGAACTGGTGGACATCCGCTCATATATATAATATGGAAATATAACAACGAAACAATATGAAATCATTTGTTTGGAAAAAACTCCTGCCCTATCTGGTGGCATTGGTAGTATTCGTCGGTTTGGCATTCACCTATTGCGCACCGCAGTTTCACGGCAAAGTGCTCATGCAAGGCGACATCAACACGTGGCGCGGAGCAGCCAAAGAAGCACAGACTTACTACGATGAGCATGGCGAACCTACCGGTTGGACCAACTCGATGTTCTCCGGCATGCCGACGTATCAAATCACGTTCCGCAATGCCGCCGGCGCTGCTACTACATGTATCAAGAATGAACTGGCAAAGGGCCTCGGTGAGCCGATAACGGCCATACTGCTCTATTTCATCGGCTTCTATGTTATGCTGCTTTGCTTCGGCATCAACCCGTGGCTTTCGCTGGTCGGATCGCTCGCATTGGGACTATCGTCGTATTTCTTCCTGATCATTCCGGCGGGACACATGACAAAAGCCTTTGCCATTGGAGGTTTGGCGCCGGTAATAGGCGGCATCTATGCGATTTTCCGCAAACGTTACTGGCTGGGCGTTCCTATCCTGCTCGTCTTCGGCAGTTATTCATTGGTGACACACCCGCAAATGTCGTACTATGTCTTTATGCTGATCGGCGTGCTCTGTATCGCCGAACTCTATCAGCATATACGCGAACGCCGCTGGAAGGACCTCGGCATCGGTGTCGGTCTGGTGGCGATATGCCTGGGGCTGGTATTCCTGACCAAACTGTCGTGGTGGCAACTGAATCATGAGTATCTGGGCGAGACGATGCGTGGCGGACACTCCGAACTGACGCAGAACGATACGACATCGACATCCAAAGTCGGTCTCGACCTCACCTATGCGACTGACTGGAGTTACGGTCGTGCCGAGACCATGACGCTTCTCATCCCCAACTGGGAAGGAGGCGCCAGCGGCTACAACGTCGGCAAGGATTCGCAACTGTGTAAGACGATGCGGAGTCATGGCGTTCCGAAACGGGATGCCGAGCAGTTCTGCCGGCAAGTGCCCACGTATCATGGCGAGAAAGCCTTCACGAGCGGAGCGGTCTATGTGGGAGCTGTCGTTTGTTTCCTCTTCCTATTGGCTTTGATTATTGTACCCGGACCGTATAAATGGGCGCTGCTGTTCGCTACCATAGCATCTATCCTGCTGGCATGGGGCAAGAACATGATGTGGCTCACCGAGTTCTTCTTTAACCACTTCCCGATGTACAACAAGTTCCGTGCTGTCGAATCGATACTTGTCGTGGCGGAAATAACGATGCCTCTGCTGGCGTTCCTTGGCCTGCAACGCATTGTAGAGGGCAAAGTAGAATGGAAGAAACTGCGCCTCGGCATGCTCATTGCCGGAGGTGTCACGGCTGCGCTGTGTCTCTACACAGCCCTGTTTGCCGGCGGTTTCGACATGCACAGCAGTTACGATGCCCAGTGGACGGACAAGATGCCTGACTGGCTCATCCGAGCTATCATGGACGAACGCGTAGCCATGGTCAAAGCCGACGCATGGCGTTCGTTGCTCTTCGTGTCATTGGGATTCGTACTCACCTACTGGTACGCATGGTATAACAAGGATCAGAAAGAGTCGCGTCTCGGCTTCGTACTCTATGCCGGTTTGGCTCTGCTCATCCTGGCAGACATGGTGCCCGTTGACAAACGCTTCTTCAACGACGACAACTTCATCAGCAAACGCGAGAACGATGCGTACTTTAAGATACAGCCGTACGAGGAAGAGATCCTGAAAGATTCCGATTTGGACTATCGCGTTTTGAATCTTGCTGCCAACACATTCAACGACTCGCGCACCAGCTACCGCCTGAAATCCATCGGCGGATATCATGCTGCCAAACTGCGTCGTTATCAAGATGTTATCGAGGCACATATCTCGCCGGAGATGAATCTGTTCTATCAGGCGCTCATCCACACCCAAGGCTTCCTCCTGCCCGACGAGAAGCAGGGTGCTGATTTTCCGGTTCTCAATATGCTCAACACCCGCTATGCCGTTATCCCCATGCAGGACGGTTCGCAGGCACCCATCCGCAACCCGTATGCCATGGGCAACGCATGGTTTGTAGAGAACGTACAATTCGTACCGACGCCCGACGACGAGAGCATGGCGCTCAACACGCTGGATTTGCACAAGACGGCAGTTGCCGACGAGCGTTTCCGCGACGTACTGACATGCAGCGGCAAGCCGGACACTACTGACCAAATCACGCTCATCAAGTATGAGCCAAATCAGTTGGAATATACTACGCATTCCGCCTCCGACCGCGTGGCCGTCTTCTCCGAGATCTACTATCCGTACGGATGGCATCTCACCATCGACGGTCAGGAAGCGGCTCTCGGTCGCGCCAATTACCTGCTGCGTGCTGCTGTCATACCGGCCGGCGACCATACTGTCAAGATGGAATTCCTGCCTACCGGACTTGCTACCGACCGTTGGTGCATGGGCATAGTGATCTTCATCTATATCCTTAGTGCACTCCTGCTTTGTTATCCTCTATACAGAAATCGTTTATGCAAAACACGTTCCTCAAAAGACTGCTAACATCGCAAGAGACGCTCTTCCAGCTCATTCGCTACGGCTTTGTCGGCGGCGTTGCTTTCGTGGCTGACTACTGCTCGTTGTACGCTTTCACCGAGTGGTGTGGCATACAATATCTTGTATCGGCCGCCTTGGCGTTTGTCATCGGTCTGACGGTTAACTACATACTGAGCAACCTCATTGTTTTTACTACTCACCGTCTGACGAACCGCTGGCTGGAATTTGCAGTGTTTGCCATTATTGGTGTGATCGGGCTCGGGCTGAACGAACTCATTTTGTACTGCGCTACAGATTTGCTCGGGTTGCATTATATGATCTCCAAACTGATATCCACGGCACTCGTGTTCTTCTGGAACTTCTTTGCACGCAAACTAACTCTCTTCTATAAACAATCGCAACAATGAAAACGGCTATCATCATCGGTGCCGGCCCGGCAGGTCTGACGGCTGCTACTGAACTGCTGCAACGAACCGACATACATCCTGTCGTTCTCGAGGGCACCACGCAAATCGGAGGTATCTCACAGACCGTCAACTACCGCGGAAACCGGATGGACATTGGCGGGCACCGCTTCTTCTCGAAGAACGAACGCGTGACACAATGGTGGCAAGACTTGATGCCGATGCAGGGCAAACCGGCACTGGATGACATCCTGCTGGAGAAAGACAAGCCGCTCGCGCCGGACGGTCCTGATCCGGAACAGACCGACCGCGTCATGCTCTGGCGTGAACGTGTGTCGCGTATCTTCTTCCTGCGCAAGTTCTTCGACTATCCTATCTCCGTCAAGTGGGCCACCTTTGCTGGCATGGGACTCAAGAACACCTTCCGCGCCGGATTCGGCTACCTCAAGGCCGTCTTCCACAAGCTGCCGGAGACCTCGCTCGAGAACTTCTATATTAACCGTTTCGGACGGCCGCTCTACGAGATGTTCTTTGAGGACTATACCACGAAGGTGTGGGGCGTTCATCCGTCCAAAATAGGTGCAGACTGGGGTGCACAACGTGTCAAAGGCCTGTCTATCTTTGCGCTCCTGAAAGATGTGCTAACTCGTCCTTTCCGTCATGCTGATGCCGGACAGAAGAACGTCGAGACATCCCTCATCGAGCAGTTCGTCTATCCCAAATACGGCCCCGGACAACTATGGACACTGGCTGCCGAACGCGTCAAAGCCCTTGGCGGCGAAGTGTTGATGGAGCACGAGGTCATTGGCATCCAAGTCAAAGACAGCCGCGTGTCGGCCGTAGAAGTCAAAACGCCGGAAGGCAAGAGAGTCCTTCCCTGCGACCTCTGTTTCTCCAGTATGCCGGTGCGCGACTTGGTTGCATCGTTCCGGGGTACAACGATCCCCGACGACGTGGCTCGCATTTCCGACGGACTCCCCTATCGCGATTTCATCACGGTCGGCGTCCTCGCCCGCAAACTACGTATCACAAACGGTACGCCTATCCGCACATGGCAGAACCGCGTGCCCGACACATGGATCTACGTCCAGGAACGCGACGTCAAAGTGGGACGCCTGCAGATCTTCAACAACTGGTCGCCGTACATGGTAGCCGACTATCGGAACACGGTCTTTGTCGGCATGGAGTATTTCTGCAACGAGGGCGACGAGCTCTGGCAGATGTCCAAGGACGATTTTATGCAGATGGCGGTAAACGAACTGGCAAAGATCGACGTCGTGGATCCCGACGACGTACTCGACGTGACGCAGGTAAAGATTCGCAAGGCCTACCCTGCCTATTTTGGCACCTACAAGCAACTGCCCGTCGTGCGCGAGTTCCTGGACACGATTCCGAACCTGTGGTGTATCGGCCGCAACGGACAACACCGTTACAACAACATGGATCACTCCATGCTCACCGCAATGGAAGCCGTCGATAATATCGTGGCAGGCCGTCAAGACAAACAAAATGTATGGAACGTAAACACAGAAACAGAATATCATGAAAAAAAAAGCAAACATTGAGAAATCCGCATCGTTGCGCGACAATTGGAAAAACAGTTATTGGGCGTTTCTCTTCCAGAAATCCCAGATAGCGGATTGGTTTACTATCCTGCTCAGCTGTTTGGCGGGATATATCCTAATCCGTCTCTGTTATCCGACGCCTGCCACGTATTCCGATGCGTTCAGCTATACCGCTGCTGCCGAAGCCGATCAGTTCAGTATCTACCGCCCGTTCGGTTACTCCATGTTCCTGCAATGGGTGCACAATATCTCGCATAGCGTACAGGCCGTCATTGCCGTGCAGTTCATCCTCTACGCACTCGCTCTCGGACTGTTTTTGCTGGCTGTCAAGCGCTATTATCCCGTGCGGCAGACATGGCTTCGCATCCTGCTGGAGTGTGTTATTACGCTCTCTCCCGTCGCTATCTACATGCTCAATGCCGTGATGTCAGATGCGTTGTTCTGCTGTCTGATATTCATCATGTTGGCAATGCTTCTCGTCGTCATTTATGATAGTTCGTGGCTGGCAGCCGGCATCTACCTCGCCGCCTTTTTTGCATGTCTCTTCGTGCGCTATTCGGCGATGTTCTTCCCGATTGTTTTCATCCCCATCCTGCTCTTGGCGGGCAAGCCTTTCCTTCGCTGGACGACAATCCTTTTGACCTGCATGCTCTTCGGTGCGTTCTACAACAATATCACGACCAACATGCGCGAGACGATCCATCGTTCGCAGTTCTCCACGGGTTTCGACGGATGGCAACTGGCGAGCAACGGCATGCACGTGCTGCCGTATATCGACGATGAGCAGCAGCCCGACAACAAGCGTCTGCAAGACCTGCACAACTTTGTCCGCACCGATTTCAACGACCTCATCATTGAACGTACGGATAGCGGACGCCACGTCACGGCCGCATTCATCTGGCAGTCAGCCTTCCCGCTCAAGCAGTATATGTTCCACTATATGCAGACCAACCGCGTACCCTATCCCATTGCCTGGGCGCGGCTCGGCGGCGGACTGTATGCCGACTACGGCAAATGGCTCATGCTCCATTATCCGTCTTTGTTCTGGAAATACTATCTGAGTCTGAATATCAAGAGCATCTTCTATCCACGCGATCTGGAGATGGTAGGTCATTACGAGGATATCCCCCACGAGCAGGAAGTCATGCACACGTGGTTTGAGATGGATCTAGACAACATCGAGCCTCCTCACCATCCGGTCTATGAGAATCGGCTGAAAGGCATACTGCCTTGGATGGAATTGGCGACATGGATCCTGTTTATCGGAGCGTTTGTCGGCATTATCCTTCGTCGCCGCAACTTGCTGGCCGATCGTCCGCAGCGGCTTGCTTTCTCGCTGCTGTTTGTCTTCGGCTTCGTCTATTACGGCACAACGGCTTTTGCCGCACCGATAGTCATCCGCTACTGGATGCCGATGCAGGCCATCAAGATGGCTTTTGTGTGGATCCTGTTAAGCCGCGCGTCACGTTCCGGCGGAAAAGCACCAGTTTCCAACCCTTCATAGGCGCTCCTTGTAAGGTATATCCGATCAACAGAACGATCGTCCCGCACCATTTAACTGCCTCCTTTGCGAGGCGGTTAATGTATTTGCCTTTACCGATGGCAAGCGTGCGTTGCCGCTCGCTTTGACCAATCTGAAGCGTCAGACGGTCAAAATAATCACGCTCCAATTTCTTCTGCGGGATGATATGGTGCAGGATCATCTTCGGCAGGTACATGAAGCGCATCCCTTGCGCTTTCATCTTGTCGAAGATATCTTTTTCTTCCGACCCCATGAGCCCGTTCCCTTTGCGTCCTAATGCGGTGTTAAATAGTCCCACCTGCTCAAAGACGTTTGCGCGATAGGCTGCATTACCTCCTCCAGGATAACGCTCGCTGGGGAAAGAACGCTCTTCATCGCCGAAATACAAATACCCGCAAAGCAACTCCTTTGTGAACCGCGTCATCCATTTGGGTTCTTCGGCATCCTCATACAAAGGAAGAATCGGCCCTCCGACCGCGCTAATCTCCGGATGGGCATCCATATATTCGACAATCGTGCGCAGATACCATGTATCCACCAGCGCATCGTCATCCACATACACTATCAGATCGCCTTTCGCTTCTCGGATACCCTTGTTGCGAGCCGCAGACAGTCCTTGTTCCGGTTCTACTACATAGCGGAAATTCACATCCTTATGCGCACTTCCAAACGCCTCACATACAGCACGGGTATTGTCCGTGCAGTTATTATCCACCAGCACGATCTCGTACGCGCTCTTCGCCAGATCATTCGCAGCAATACTCTCCAACAGATTGCCGATATACTTCGCCCGATTATATGTACAAATAATAACAGTTAGCATGGTTCTATCGCATGTGATACAGTCTCATAAAAGCCCGCAGAGGTCTGTCATTTTTACATTTCGCCAAATTAAAGATAATGCGGTTCACCAAGTTCATTTGTCTGCCGGAGCAAGACAGACAGTCCTTATATACCTCCTTAATCAATTTCCATCCTTCAGCATCCGTATTCTTTATCAGCGAAACCATGCTTCGTTGAGGGAGAACGGCTACGATATCCAAGTATTCCGGTTTATCCGCAAAAAACGCCGTCAATATCCCATCTGCCCTATGCTGACTCTCTATGGCCGAACGACTCAAATTGTGCATATACGAACTCTGGTTCATAGTTTCGTAAAAGTATAAGGGTTCATGCAGCGCAGCCACACGTTTCGCGCAGTGTAACAACCGCGGCGTCACCGCATAGTCATCTGCCAAACGAATTTGTTCATCAGCCCGAATGCCTGATTCTACAAACAAAGAACGCCTATAGAATTTATTCCAATGAGCACATTTCTCCGTATGTTGCATCATGCGTCGGATATAGTCTTCTTTGCTGTTATACAGCACTGCATCTAAACGGATTCCGTCCGCTGTCACCATATTTACATCAAAAACAACCACATCCGCCTTATGCTGCTCTGCTGTATCCACTAATGTCCGAACAGCATTTTTTTCGATATAATCATCCGCATCTACTTGCCATAAATACTCACCTGAAGCAGCCTCCACACCACTATTCCTCGCTGCCGAAACACCCCTATTCTGAGGATGTTCCACGATCCGCACCGCCTTTGCACGCTCGGGATAACGCTCCATGACAGTCTTGAGCACCTCTATCGACTTATCTGGCGTAGCATCATTCACAAAGATATATTCGATATCCTTGTATGTCTGCTCAAACAAACTCACCGCGCAGCGTTCTATATACCGCTCCACGCCATAAACCGGCACTATGATACTAACCAACGGCATTAGTCGTAGAATTCAATTTTAGAAGAATGTACCATCCGTTTCTCCTTTGGAGGAATTTGCATATAATCGCCATAGCATGCTTTGAGCAAACCATCCGGATTATGAGGTGCCATGCACAAGAAACCCTCAAATTGAATTTCTTGTAATGGGAAAATATCATTTAATCGATATTGGGCATAACCCTCTCTCCCATATTGATATGCAACCTTATCTGTAGAAATAAAATGATTAATAAAACGGGTCAGTAGTACTAAAAAATAAGCAAACGGGAAAACGATAGCCGAACGAACTTTATCATTCTTATCTGTATAATTCTGAAGTGCACGAACGCAATGACCATACATATAATCCAATTTTACTTTCCATTTCCAAGAAGGTACCTTTTCTATAGGGAAAATATCTATATATATACCTGCATATTTCAACTTCGATGAAAAATCCTCTTCAAAATATGAGTTTACATCCCTTACCTTCCCTATTAATAGTGGATAATTAGAATCCGTTTCCGCATCTTGAAAAATCATCGTCGAAGGAAGATTTTTTATTAACAATCTACGCAAACGTTTATAGTCAGATCGCATTACACAGATATCCAAATCATCATCCCATGGAATAAACCCGCCATGACGAACAGCCCCTAACAAAGTCCCTGCTTCTATAAAGTATGGAATTTGATTCGCTCTACAGATAACATCTACTGCCTTTAGTATCTCCAACATTCTGATTTGAGCCTTGCGCAGCAGCGAACCTTCTGGATTATATTTTCGTAAGTCTTCCATATTATATTGATTATATCCGTTTTAAATATTGTTCCAAATCAGAAACTATTTTTTGAGTTACTTCTACCGGATTATTTGCCAAACGCAGCAAATTCACCTCTTGCAATGTACCATACACATCTACCGATGAATCCAAGACTAAAGAAAGGCCTAATGCCTCTATATAAGCTTCAATTTGAGGTATAATCCCTATAGACGATAGTCCTAACAACTCATATAAGTCCTTCTTTCCATTCAATTTTACAAAGAACGGGAATGTCAATGCAACAGCGTGTCCATGAGGATAGTTATAGTGCGAAGTAAACGCATAAGAAAATGCATGCGGTGCTGTAGTCGTTGATATATTAATTGCCCGACCTGCCCAATATGCGCCTTCCGCTACTTGGTCTCGTAACTCCTCTGTCGGTGCCTGAACCAATTGTGGTAGTTGCTTCCACAACAACTCCAATGCTCGTATGGAATACTCTCTTGACTCAGTCGTTGCCCCTTTTGCCCAATATGATTCTATCGCTTGCGCTACGGCATCAAATCCCGCACATGCCGTTTGATAGATGCTATTACTATATGTAAAGGGAGGATATACTACGGCCACATCAGGTAGCACATCATCCGCTGCAATGCTCTGCTTTTCACCATCAATATATACCACAGCGAAATGAGTAGCCTCAGCACCTGTACCGGCTGTGGTAGGAAAAGCATGCAACGGAATCATGTGTCCTTGTTCGGCAGCTAAATGACGTATCAATTTAGCCATATCCAGCACACTACCTCCCCCTATCGCAACTATCATATCTGCATTAGACTGCAATAGTTTCTCCAGTCCTACTTGCGCCTCTTTGTATTTCGGATTAACACTAAAATCCTCAAACTCAGTGATCTGGCTATTAGTAATCTTTTGCAATTGTTCTATTACTTCCTGCCCACCACATGCTTCAAAAGAGCGATGTCCACGCACCACAAAACAATGCTTGGGAGATATCGTTTGCATATTCGACAGCCACTCATCAATAGCATTCTTTCCAATATAAACCTTTTGATTCATTTCCCTAACTCTTTCATTAACGACTCTTTGTTCTGTTGCGGCGTAGTAGTGGGTCTACCAAGACCTACACGATTACCTTTATGCACATTGACGTTAATAAGACTTGTTCCTTCTATAATCGCATGATTTACATGATTCATTGCAGCCATCAGCGACATTTGGCTATCCACCGAAATGACATCTGCATAACCCACAGCTTTGGCAATCGCCTCAACATCAATCTTCTGCCCCACAGTCGGCTGGCCGCCTACCGAGTCATGCGCTCCATTATTGAACACGATATGCACGAGGTTCTTCGGTGCATAATCGCCAATAATCGCCATGCCTCCCATATGCATCAGCAGTGCACCATCTCCGTCAAACACCACAATTCGACGATTAGGTTTCTGC
>JAFPJV010000112.1 GCA_017425065.1 Paludibacteraceae bacterium | reverse complement strand
TTGAAAAGATTATCAAAACCGCCAAGACCCGAGTGATTGTTATTGACGCGTATGTGGATGCGGCAACGTTTGAGATGTTGGATGTACGCACAAAGGGAGTAAAAGCCGACATCTATTCCGGTAAGGACTTGAGTAATATGCAGAAATTGCATAATACCTCTTCCAGTTTGGAGCCGATTGATACGCACATATGGAAGGAGGCATCGCACGATAGATGGTTGATTATTGATGAGACGGTCTATCATTGCGGTCATTCGCTCAAAGACATGGGACAAAAGTTGTCTGCCATAGCACAATTGGGTGTTGATGCAGATGACATATTGAAGAAAATAAGATAAGCAGCCTGTGCATTTTCTGCACAAGTTCAACATACCGTCCCTCCATGACGTAAAACTGAGTCGCAGAGAAGCGTCTCTGCGGACATATTGAAAAGAAAATTAACAGAGCTTTAGCTCTTATTCTCAGTTCTGTAAAATCTGGAAAATTTAATAGGCAAGAGAATAAGCAAGCAAAAGTTCACGCTAAAGCGTGGACTATTTGTGCTTATTTATTGCCAACGGTTTTCCAGAGCCCACAGAACTTAAATAAGCGATGCAAATAGTTCACGCCCTTTTTGTGTCATAGGATAAGAGCTAAGTGTAAAAGCACAAATACCTATGAGCAAAAGCAAATTCTACGACGCAATCAAAGACGTGATTGACGAAAGAGGCGTTGAAACTCCATACAAGAATGGTTTGACGCTATACTTCCCAAACACAGATTATACCTATCCGTTTAAATGCGACGGATACATGGAGCCTGTCGTTAACGGTAATAAATTCCGTTTGATTATAGAGTATAAGTTGGACGAGTTGCTTAACGACAAATCCGGCAAAGCTAAAGTGCTGATACAGGTGATATGGTATCTGAAAAGGTTTGAATTGGATGGAAAGATTGTTCCAAATGTTTGCCTCGTAGGAGATAAGAACGAATGCTTTGCTCTGCAAACCAATCCTTTGTTGAAATATCTGGATGAAGATGTAGATTGGGATTCGGCTCCTTCACAAGCGCACACCAACTATCCCGAAGTGGTGGCTAAAATCGCCAATGATGCAGACATCAATCCGTTTGTCTTTAATATCGACGAGAATTTCAGTTTCAAGGTCGTAGCCGAGAAAATCCAAGATCTGGCTTACAACATCCAGCGATATGTCCGAGTAACGGAGCATAATATCTCCAATATCTTCGACTACTTCTGCAAGAACGTTCTGAAAGGCAAGAACAAACTAAACGGACATGATTTGGTAGGAATTTTCATGGGCGTGCTTAACGATTCAACCAACTACTACCAGCATCCTACTAAGCCGAACATTCTTGTTTGCAACGGCACGAACGTGAATATGGATGGCAGCAATTTCAAGTCTTTCTTTGGTTATTTCGATCGGAACTACACGCCACAAGAGAAAACGAGAATGACCAGTATCGCTGACCGTCTGATTGAGGATGCAGACAGACGAGTGAAAGGCGATTTCTGGACTCCGACACTTTTCGTGGATTATGCGCACAATATGCTTGAAAGTGTATTAGGCGAAGATTGGAAAGAGCGATATGTTGTTTGGGATAATTGTTGGGGAGCGGGAAACCTCACGCGGGACTATCACTTCGGAGAACTATACTGCTCGACGCTTTTCCAAAGCGAATTAGATATGGGTGCGAACTATAATCCGGAAGCAACTAAATTCCAGTTTGACTTCTTGAATGACTATATTCCAAGTCCGGATGATATTGTGCAGTATCAATCAAAAATACCGCAAGGTCTTTATGAGGCTTTAAAACAAAATAAGCCGATAGTGTTTTTCCTTAATCCACCATATGCCACTTCAAGTAGTAATTTTGGTGCGGGTAATAATAGCACAAAAGGAGCTGGTTCGTGCGATACGGCAGTTAAGAAAAATATGGTACGTGAGGGCATGGATAATGCCAGTAAAAACTTATACGCACAATTTTTATACCGCATAATGCGAATTAAGCAGGTCTTCCATTTGAC
Organism: Paludibacteraceae bacterium; assembly: GCA_017425065.1. Classification (GTDB taxonomy): domain Bacteria; phylum Bacteroidota; class Bacteroidia; order Bacteroidales; family Paludibacteraceae; genus Colicola. The sequence goes on along the minus strand of JAFPJV010000112.1, from coordinate 27,936 downwards.
CAACTGCCATATAGGTTTATACTCTCCGCTTTTATTCTTAACAGGACCTGCTTGGGCTGTGTTTAGAAAACATTTCTTAAAAGAATTCGCTTTTGAAAATGCTTGCCAATTTAAAGCAAGCCATTTTGCTGATGTTTCAGATAGTTGGGGTATATCATTCTCAATTTGGAAATCGGGCGAAACAACCAACAAGGAAAGTTTTTCTTTCGAGTTGATAGACGAAGTTGAAGGAGAAATTCAATCTATAGGATATAAAGAGGTTTACAATATTGACGGAAAAGCTTCTGCAAAAGAATGGATAAAGCAACAGATAAAGGGAATTAGTGTAGATGCAAAGCCTACTTTCTCAAGTGCATTATCTGTCAAAGAGGGTAATAACTGTAATACGAAAATTAACCGAAATGCCTTGGGTTGCTATTCCAATATGGGTAATAATGTCGACCAGAATCAACAAAAGGTTGCCATTTTTACAAGTTGTGATTCTTCTAATGCCAACGGTCTCTCGATAATGCCGGAGAACTATGAACGTGTTGTGACATTGTTTTCAGCCCGTAGGCTAGTTGTTAAAAACTGGATGAATTGGGCTGACGAGTATCTCGCTCCAAATGAAAGTCATACAAAATGGAAAGAATTTGTAAGTGATAGTATTGTTTACTCTTTATTTGAAAGCAAAAGCAATCAGGCTTCCTTGCGCCAAATAGAGTTTAAGGGGAAGAATTGGAACATTTACAACGAATTCTTCTGGATGAGCAAAGACGAGATTTTACAATTGGCAAGTGATAATCAGTTGGACGAGTGTTATAATGACGCAAGAACGGCAAAAGATCGTTTTGTGTACCAAAAACTCCATACAATCTCTCTTTCGCCGGAAGCGCAAGCCGTTCTTGACAAGGCATGTGAAATCGTGCGTTCTACGTTTAAGTTCAGAGAGTTGTTTAACGGAAGCAATCCTGAGTATCAGATCATGAATTGGGATTGCGGCTGGTATCAGATTAAGGCGTTAGCAAAGGAGTACGGCAAAAACAACTTGGAGGAGTTCAACGCTCTCTACAAAGCTTTAGCCGACAAAATGCGTCCGATGGTATATGAATTAGGTTTCTTAAAATAGTTAAGATAAATCACTCTCTTTAACGCGACACGCTAGGTGCCGTTTTTTCTTTTCTTACGACCTCTTAACCATGGGGTGCGAATATTTTTTTGCAAATAATTTTGCACATGTCAAAAAAAAGCATTACCTTTGCAGCCAAATTGAAAAACGATACTATCCATGAAAAGGATTTTGACAAGCATGCTGCTTTTCTGCCTGGCTGCGAACGTGGCGGCAGAGACGGATTTTACCTTTACCTCCGCGGCGGATCTGAATCAGACAAAAGACGGTATATCCGTCGTGCTCGGACAAGGCTCCAACAGCCAGAACGCACCGGTATATAACGTGTCGTGGAACGAGGATATCAACCCGTCGGACATGCGGCTCTACCTGGGTAATACCATTACCGTCTCCGCCGAAGAGCCGCTCACCAATATCCAGATGGTGTTTGCCAAGAGCGGCGCCTCCAACAAGGAATACGCAGGTCTGTCCGCCAATACGGGAACGCTCGTCTCCGGCGGCGTGGCAGAGGACAACACGGACTGGAAAGTGGATAGCTGGACGGGTAGCGCTACGCAGGTGGTGTTCAGCCTGACGGGCAAAGGGCAGCGCCAGATAAAGCGTCTGCTTGTCAACGGCGAGCCGATCGTCATCACCCCGCCCGAAGAACTGCTGCCTACGGCGGAAGACCTGCAGCCGGAATACAGCTACCCGGAGCCTACCGTTCTCGGCGTGCCGGACACCACGATCATCAAAAAAGAGTATGCCTTCATCGACCATAACATACTGGTACACTGCAATATGGGTACGATCATGAAAGCCACGGACACCACGGAGGCATACTTCAACTGCAACGCCGGCTATCAACTCACGTTTACTGCCGTGAAGCCGATTCGCGGTATAGAGATAGACGGCTTTGTCAAAGAGAACTTCACCGCCTCTGCTACCAGCGGGCACATCACCCATATCGACCCGCCGGAGAAGTCGGGGGGCGAAGATGGCTATCCCGTCTTTGTCATTACGGACGTCGATGCGACGAGCGTGACGATCAGTTGCGAGCGGCAGATACGTTGCTACGCCGTGCGCGTCTTCTTTGAAGACAACCCCGAGCCTATCGAGACAGCCGAGCCGGACACGATAGACGTAGTGCTTTCCAGCGCCGTTGCCGAGGACTATTCCTACGACCCGGACTATTCGTCGGAAGGCAGTTACAGCTACTGGGTGAAACTCATCAGCGGCAGCCAGGACGGTTATCCGCAGATATGGCTCGACATCTACTCGGCGGTACAGGGCGACTTGAGCGGCTCGTATTCGCCGTACGACTTTAATGTCGGTTCGCAGACATACGTATGGCTCAGCGACGGCGAGACAGACGGACTGACCGCCTATGACATGGACATCACGATCGAGCGGACAGCAGACGGCTATCATATCGAGGGCATCCTGACCTGCTGGGAACGCGGCTACGAATATACCGACGAGGGCGAGGACATCATCTACCGCTTCACGTATGACGGTCCTGTGCCGTTTGAGGCTCCCGAAGGCGTAGAAACAACACAGAATACGAAATTGCAGAGTACCAAACTGTTGCGCAACGGCATCCTGCTCATCGAGCGCAACGGGAAGAGGTACGACGTAAATGGAAAAATTCACTTATATTAACCCTTATTAAAACCAACAAAATCATGAACAAGAAATTCATCTGCCCTATCTGCGGTTACGTACATGAGGGCGCCGAGGCACCTGAGCGTTGCCCGCAATGCAAACAAATCGTAGAGTGGAAAGTGGCTGAAGAAGGCAAACTGAACTTCGCATGCGAGCATATCGTAGGCGTAGCCAAAGACGTTACGGATCCTATCATCCACGACGGTCTGCGCGCACACTTCATGGGCGAGTGCACCGAGGTAGGCCAGTATCTGGCTATGGCCCGTCAGGCCGACCGCGAGGGCTATCCCGAGATAGCTGCCGCTTTCCGCAAGTATGCATACGAGGAGGCAGACCATGCTTCGCTGTTTGCCGAGATGCTGGGTGAACTCGTTTGGGACACCAAGACCAACCTGGAGAAACGTATGCTCGCCGAGGCAGGCGCATGCGAGGACAAGCTGAACATCGCCAAGCAGGCCAAGAAACTGGATCTGGATCCTATCCACGACGCAGTACATGAGATGGCTCGCGACGAGGCTCGTCACGGCCGCGGCTTCGAAGGACTGTATAACCGCTACTTCAAATAAGCAGACGACTGTTCATACTACTCATGGCAGTATGCTGCGCGACGACGGTGTTCGCGCGGCATACTCGCATATACGGTTACGTGACGGATACGGATAACCGCGGCGTGGAGTTGGCGAACGTGTTTGCGCGTTGTGCCCGCCCGGAAGGCACCAGCACCAACCGCAACGGCTTCTACGAGTTGATGGTAGAATGTCAGGACACGGTGGAGCTGGAGTTCTCCATGCTGGGCTACGCTACCGTCAAGCAGCGACTAATTGCGCCGAACGAGGTGGTCAATATCAACGTGCAACTGACGACGGAGAGCGAGTGGCTCCACGAAGTAGAGGTACGCGGCATTCAGCACCAGACCGGCACGCTGGATCATATCGACGCCTCCACAGCCCGCGTCATGCCGGACGCCACGGGCGGATCGATAGAGAGTATCCTCATCACGTTCGCCGGCGTAAACCAGAACAACGAACTCAGTTCGCAGTACAACGTGCGCGGAGGCTCGTTCGACGAGAACTCCGTCTATGTCAACAACATCGAGATCCATCGTCCGCTGCTCATCCGTAGCGGGCAACAGGAGGGACTGAGTTTCGTCAATCCCGAAATGGTGCGCAACGTGGCTTTCTCTGCCGGCGGCTTCGACGCCAAATACGGCGACAAGATGTCGTCGGTGCTGGATATCGAGTACAAGCGTCCCGACCGCTTCGAAGCCAGCCTGTCCGCCAGCCTCCTGGGCGCCAATATCTATGTAGGACACGGCGACAGCACCTATAGCCAGATGCACGGCATCCGCTACAAGACCAGCCAGTACATGCTGGGCGGTTTGGCCACGTCGGGCAACTATCAGCCGAACTTCGTGGACTATCAGACGTTTATCACGTGGACGATAACCGGTCGAAAGTCGAAAGTCGAAAGTCGAAAGCCAAGAGTCAAGAGTCAAGAGCCGTGGACGATGTCGTTTCTGGGCAACTTCTCGATGAACGACTATCGTTTCCGTCCCGATTCGCTGAGCGAGAGTTTCGGCGGACAGGATGCCAAGAGCCTGAATATCTGGTATGAAGGACAGGAGAAAGACCGCTTCACGACCGGCTTTGCCGCCCTGAGTGCGAGTGGCAAGGTGACTCCCGAAGTGACGCTCGGATTCGATCTCTCCGGCTTCTATACGCACGAGCAGGAGAACTTCGACATCACCGGCGCGTACGTGCTGTCGAACGGCGGCGAGAACACGCAGACGACCAATACGCATACGGCGGAAGTGGATCCTTCGGCGGCAAAAGCCGACGTGCTGGGCACCGGCATCTTTCACCAGCATGCCCGCAACCTGCTGCAAGCCGGCGTGGTCACACTGGCGCATCACGGTGAGTGGCAGCGCGGACACAACAAGCTGAGTTGGGGTGCCAGCGCACAAGCCGAACTGATACGTGACCATATCAGCGAATGGGAGTGGCGCGACTCGGCGGGCTACAGCCTGCCGCAGACCGGACAGGACATGGAACTCTATTACTCCATGCGCGGCGACAGCGCCATGCAGTCCGCCCGCATACAGGGCTATTTGCAAAACACCTACCGCTGGTTTACCGACCACGGGCAGGTGTCGCTCACCGTCGGCGGACGCCTGCAATGGTGGAGCTGGAACAACGAGGTGCTTCCGTCCCCACGTGCCAGCGTCGTATGGTTCCCGGGATGGAAACATGATTTCAGTTTCCGGCTGGCTACCGGACTTTACTATCAGGCGCCTTTCTACAAGGAGCTTCGCGACACGCTGACCGACGAGTTGGGTATCACCCGTATCCGTCTCAACCGCGACCTGAGGGCACAGCGTTCGGTGCATGTGGTGCTGGGAGGCGACTACTATTTCCGTGCGTGGGGCAGGCCGTTCAAGCTGACAGCCGAAGCCTACTACAAGTACATCGACCGCATGGAGAGTTATACCGTGGATAACGTACGCATCCGCTATTCGGGAAAAAACGACTCGGAGGGCTATGCCGCCGGTGTCGATCTGAAACTATACGGCGAACTCGTTCCGGGAGCGGATTCATGGATCAGTTTCTCTGCCATGAGTGCCCGCCAGCGGCTGGCGCATGATGCTGCCGACGCATCGAAGCCGGGAGAATGGATACCGAGCCCGCAGGAGCAACGCTACTCGTTCTCCATGCTCTTTCAGGACTATCTGCCACAGTTGCCACAGTTGAAGTTCCACCTGAAGATGCTGTTCCAGGACGGACAGCCGTTCTACATGCCGCGTAACACGCAGGCATGGGGACGCATGCCGATGTACAAACGTATAGATATCGGCGCCGGCTACTCCTTCAACCGCAAAACGGCCAAGTTCATGCGTGCCGAGAGCGCCAAACACGTCAAGGAGTGGACGATACAGTTCGAGGTGTTCAACCTGGTGGGCTGGAAGAATGTCAATTCCTATTTCTGGGTTTCGGATGCCTACAACCGGCAATGGGCAAGCCCCAACTACCTGACAGGCAGACGGTATAACCTGAAGGTCACGGTGGACCTTCAGTAGTCGAAAGGTCGAGTGGCTCGACACCCAGATAAGTGGCTCCGGTGCCATAAATAAGTCGAAAGTCGAAAGCTTTACAAGGCGCCGACCATTTTCTTTATCTCACTCAGTTTGTTGAGGGCCTCGAGGGGCGTCAGATTGTTGATGTCGAGGTTCTTCACTTCGTCGCGCACCTGTTCCAGGACGGGATCGTCCAGTTGGAAGAAACTCAGTTGCATGCCTTCTCGGTGCTGTCCTATTTGCGCCACGTCGCTCTTGGTCTGCACGGCAGCGTTGCCCGCCGACCCGTTCTCCAGGTCTTTGAGCACTTCTTCCGCCCGCTGCACAATGGAGTGGGGCATACCTGCCAGTTTGGCGACATGGATACCGAAACTGTGTGCGGAGCCGCCCCGTACGAGTTTGCGCAGGAAGATGATCTTGCCGTTCACTTCGCGTACGGAGACGTTGTAGTTGCGGATGCGTTTGAACGACTTCTCCATCTCGTTGAGCTCGTGATAATGCGTGGCGAAAAGGGTCTTGGCATGCCCTTTGTTCTCGTGGATATACTCCACGATAGCCCATGCGATGGAAATGCCGTCGAACGTGCTGGTGCCTCGTCCGAGTTCGTCGAAGAGCACGAGGCTGCGTTCCGAGAGGTTGTTGAGGATGCTGGCTGCCTCGTTCATCTCGACCATGAATGTCGATTCGCCCATGGAGAGGTTGTCGCTGGCGCCGACGCGTGTGAATATCTTGTCCACAACGCCTATCTGCGCACTCTCAGCCGGCACGTACGAGCCGATTTGTGCGAGCAGCACGATGAGGGCTGTCTGGCGCAGCAGGGCTGACTTACCTGCCATGTTCGGTCCGGTAATGATGATGATCTGCTGTCCGGCATTATCCAGCAGCACGTCGTTGGCGACATACTGTTCGCCGACGGGCAACTGTTTCTCTATGACGGGATGCCGTCCCTGACGGATATCGATGACGAGGCTGTCGTTGACGTCCGGGCATACGTATCGGTTCTCCTGCGCCACGTTGGCAAAGCTGAGCAGGCAGTCCAGCTGTCCGACCACCTGTGCATCCAGTTGCATCTGCGGCACCCATTCGGCGAGCGCAAGCATCAGTTCCTGATACAGCCTGTTTTCGATAATCTGGATACGGTCTTCGGCCGTCAGTATCTTCTCCTCGTACTGTTTGAGTTCTTCAGTGATATAGCGTTCGGCATTGACGAGTGTCTGTTTGCGGATCCAGTCCGGCGGCACTTGGTCCTTGAAGGTGTTGCGTACCTCCAGATAGTAGCCGAAGACGTTGTTGTAGCCTATCTTGAGGCTCTGGATGCCGGTTTGCTCTATCTCGCGTTGCTGGATGCGGAGCAGGTAGTCCTTGCCGTCGCGCTGGATAGCACGCAGTTCGTCCAGCTCTTTGTCTATGCCTGCGGCAATGATATTCGGACGTCCTTGTGCGGCAGGCGGATCGGGCACTACCTCATGCTCGATGCGCCGGCGTATCTCGTCGCAGGCGTCGAGTTGCTGTCCGAGCAGGCTCAGGTACTTGTTGTCTTTGGCCTGTTCGCAGACCTGCTTGATGGGCTGTATGGCTCGCAAGGCGCGTGCGAGTTGCACCATCTCGCGCGGGCTGATTCGACCGGTACTCACCTTGCTGACGATGCGTTCCAGATCGCCTATCTTCTGCAACTGCTCCTGCACCGTCTCGCGGGCGTCGGGATGACGATATAGATGTTCCACCACGCTCTGGCGGTTCTTGATGGCGCGCACTTCGCGCAACGGGAAAGCCAGCCAGCGATGCAGCATGCGGCCGCCCATGGGCGTCACGGTGCGGTCGATGATCTCGTAGAGCGAGTGGCCTTCATCCTGCTGGTGGACAGTCAGTTCGAGGTTGCGGATCGTGAAGCGGTCGAGCCATACGTAGCGTTCTTCTTCTATGCGGGCAAGGTGCTGGATATGGCCTGTCTGCAAGTGCTGCGTGGCATCCAGGTACATCAGGATGCCGCCCGCTGCTGTCAGTCCGGCTGACAGTTGGTCGATACCCAAGCCCTTGAGCGACGAGATACCCCATAGCTTCATCAGCCGCTCGCGTGCCGTGGATTCGACCATCATCCAGTCTTCCAGTTCGAAGGTGAAATAGCCGCTGCCGAACTCCTGCTCCAGTTGCTGGCGTTTGCCCCGTACGTAGAGCACCTCTTTCGGGGCGAAGTTGGTGAGCAGTTTGTCGATGTAGGTCGAGTCGCCTTCGCCCGCCATGAACTCGCCGGTGGAGATATCGAGAAAGGCGATACCTGTCTGCTGTTTGTCGAAATGGACACAAGCCACCCAGTTGTTCTCTTTCTGCGTGAGCGTGGTGTCGGAGTAACTGACACCGGGTGTCACCAGTTCCGTTACGCCGCGTTTGACCAGTTTCTTGGTCAGTTTGGGGTCTTCCAGCTGGTCGCAGATAGCCACGCGCAAGCCGGCTCGCACCAGTTTGGGCAGATAGGTGTCCAGCGCATGAAACGGGAAACCGGCCATCTCCGTCCGTTCGCCTCCCGCTCCGTTGGAGCGCTTGGTGAGCGTGATATTCAGTATCTTGCTGGCTTTGACGGCATCTTCGCAGTAGGTCTCGTAGAAGTCGCCGCAACGGAAGAGCAACATGGCATCCGGATATTGTGCTTTGATATCCCGGAATTGCTTCATCATGGGGGTGTCTTGTGCCATAGGGGTGTTCAGTTTATTTTTGCATTTCAACCAGTTTCTTGTAGTAGCCGCCAAGGGCGATGAGTTCGTCGTGGCGTCCCTGTTCGACGATATGTCCTTCGTGGAGCACGCATATGACGTCGGCATTGCGTATGGTGGACAAGCGGTGTGCCACGACGAGTGTGGTGCGGTCGCGCATGAGGTTTTCCAGCGCCTCCTGCACCAGTTTCTCCGATTCGGTGTCGAGTGCCGACGTGGCTTCGTCGAGAATCAGTATAGGCGGGTTTTTCAGGATGGCTCGGGCGATACTGATACGTTGCCGTTGCCCGCCGGACAGGCGGCTGCCGCGGTCGCCGATACAGGTGTTGTAGCCCTCGGGCGTAGCCATGATGAAGTCGTGGGCATTGGCAATACGTGCCGCCTGTTCGACGGCTTGCTGCCAACTCATGCCGTCCGGAGCGGGCTGCGTGGTGTCCACACCAAAGGTGATGTTGTTGTAGAACGAGTCGTTGAAGAGGATGGCTTCCTGGTTGACGATGCCCATGAGCGACCGCAAGTCACGCGTACGTACGTCGCGCACGTCCGTCCCGTCGATCGTTACGCGGCCGCTGACGGTGTCGTAGAACCGGGGCAGCAGGTCGGCCATGGTCGTCTTGCCGCTGCCGGACTGCCCCACGAGAGCCACCATCTGTCCTTTTCGGATGGTGAGGTTGATGTCCGTGAGTACCGGCCGGTCGTCGCTGTAATGAAAGCCGACATGCTCGTAGCGTATCTCGTCCGTAAACTGCCGCACAGGTTTCGGGGCGGCTGTCTCGCGGATAGTGGATTCGGTCTGAAGGACGCGGTCGATACGCTCCAGCGAAGCCTGGCCGCGACGTACGCTGTAGCCTGCCTTGCTCAGGTCTTTGGCGGGATTGATGATGGAGTAGAAGATGACAAGATAATAGATAAATGTGGCCGCGTCGATCAGGCTCGTGCCCTCCAGTATCAGCACGCCTCCGAACCACAGGATGACGGCTATCAGCGCCGTGCCCAGGAACTCGGAAACGGGGTGGGCGAGGTAGTAACGGCGGTTGATGCGGTTGAACGTCAGGCGTGTGTCGTTGATGAGTCGGAGGAAACGGTCGCGCAGTTTCTGCTCGGCATTGAATGCCTTGACGACGCGCAAGCCGCCCAGCGTCTCGTCTATCTGGGTCAGTATCTCGGCATTCTGTTCCTGTCCGCGTTTGGAAGCGCGTTTGAGCGAACGGCCTATGCGCCCGATCAGAAACCCTGCGACGGGCAGCAGGGCAATGACGAAGAGCGTCAGTTGCCAGGAGATGATAAAGAGCGTCGTCAGATAAACCAGTATCATGATCGGGTCTTTGAACAGCACGTCGAGGGCGGACATGATGCTGGCTTCCACTTCGTTGACGTCGTTGGTCATACGTGACATGACGTCTCCGCGGTGTTCTTCGGTGAAATAGCCGATAGGCAGACTGACGATCTTGTCGTACAGCTGGCGCCGCAAGTCGCGCAGCACGCCCGTCCGGATCGGCACCATGTAGTAGTTGGCGAGCCATGCTGTCAGGCATTTCAGTCCGGTCATAACAACCAGAAAGACACCTAACATAAACAGCACATACCCGCCGCCGTGCAGGCTGATCTGTTCTTCCAGCCAGCAGTACATGTTGTCTTTGGCGAACTGCAGCCACTGCTCCATGCCGGCGGCTTCGCTGAGCACGTGACGGCTCACGCCCGTCTGACTGAGACCGAACAGGATCCGGAGCACCGGAATGATGGCCGCAAACGAGAAGAGCGACAGCACGGTGCTCAGCAGGTTGAACAGGATATTCAGTCCCATGAGTCCGCGATAGGGCGGCACAAAACGTTTTATGAGTCGGATGAACTGCATTGTTTCTGTGATTCGCGTATATAGGTTGTCAGTTGTTTTGCTATGGCCTCCGTGTCGTTGCCGAAATCCACCTCGATGGGGATGGCCTGCAGGCGGTTTGCCAGTTGGGAATAGAGCTGGGTGTCGTGCATGCGGACGAGGTCTTTTTCCGTAGTGAGCACAAAGTCAAAGTCGCGCGAGCGGGCGAGGATGCGTTCCTGGTCTTTCTTGGAGAAGCGGTGATGGTCGGGGAACGCCATCAGTTCGGCGCCGGAAAAATGACGCCGGACGTACTCCATGAGATACTGCGGATGGGCGATGCCGGTCACAACGAGCGGCCGTCCTTGCAGCATGACTTGCCCGTAGCGCAATTGTGAGAAGTACAGTTGCAGGTAGGCGGGTAGACGCAAGTGGTTGTCAATCACGCGTTTGTCTATTGGCTGTATGTCTTCCGGACAGTTGGTGACAATGACGGCGTTGGCTTTGAGCACCCGTTGCTTGAGGTCGCGGAGTCGTCCCCAGGGCAGCATGTGGTCGTCTTTGTAGAGCCGGTCGTAGGGTGTGAGAATGATGTTGTAGCCTGCTTGCAGACGACGGTGCTGGAAGGCATCGTCCAGCAGCACCACTTCCACGTCCGGACACTGTTTCATCAGTTGCTGGATACCCCGTACGCGGTTCTCGCATACGGCTACTCGCACTTCGGGGAACTTCAGATATATCTGCATGGCTTCGTCGCCTATGGTGCGTTCGGTGGCGGTGTCGTCTGCCAGCACAAAGCCGTGTGTGCGGCGGCGGTAGCCACGCGAGAGAACCGCCACGCGGAAGTCGGGCGCGAGCATTCTAATCAGCGCCTCTACGTGCGGCGTCTTGCCCGTGCCGCCCACAGCCAGATTGCCTACGCAGATGGTAGGTATCTTCACCGTGCGGGCGCGCAGCACGTGTTCGTCGTAGAGCAGGTGCCGCAGCCAGACGCCTGTTGCGTACAGCGTGCTAAGCGGAGCTGTCAGTATATCTTTCCAGTTCATAAATGGTTCGGTTTATCGTATTGTCACTTGCGGCATGAGAGCCAGTATGCGCGGTTCGGAGCATAGCACCCGTATCTTCTGAATCAGTTTCTCCTCGGGCGTCTTGTTCGGGTCCAGGAGCGATTCGAGCATCTCTTCTACGGGGTCTTTCACTTCGGGATAGTAACTGGTCTTGTAGGTCTCCAGATGTGCCAGTTCGGCGGCTTTGGCGAGCGCCTTGTCCATGTCGCCCAACTCATCTACCAGACCGAGGCGTTTGGCGTCCGTGCCGAGCCATACGCGGCCTTCGCCAATGGCTTTGATCGAGTCTTGCGAGACGTGGCGTCCCTCGGCGCAACGGCTGGTGAACAGGTCGTAACCGCGTTCTACCATGGTCTGCATCAGGGCGGTCTCTTCCGGATTCATGCCTTTGTAAATCATGTTCGACTGCAGGGCGGAGTGTTTGTTGGTCTGCACGCCGTCGATGTCGATGCCTATCTTGTCGCGGATCTTCGAGGCGTTGGGGATGATGCCGAAGATGCCGATGGAGCCTGTTATGGTGGTCGGCTCGGCGTAGATATAGTCAGCGCCGCAGGAGATATAATAGCCGCCGGATGCAGCACAGTCACCCATCGATACAACCACTGGAATGCCTTTCTTGCGCAGCGACTGCAAGGCACCCCATATCTGTTCGCTGGCGTTGGCACTGCCACCCGGGCTGTTGACACGCAGTACGAGGGCTTTGACGTCGTCGTTCTTGGCTATCTTGCGGATGGTCTTCAGCATCTCTTTGCCCACAATGCCGTCGCCCGAGTCGTCGGTGATCTCGCCTTCGGCGTACAGCACGGCTATCTCGTCGTCGGTTTTCGGCTCGGGGCGCTCCACGGACGCCAACTCTCCGGTAGTGATCTTCTCAAAGTCCTTCGTGCCGGCAAAGATGCGGAGGATGCTGTCCATCTCATGGGCATAGACGAGCGTATCGACCAAGCCGTATTGCAGGTATTTCTTCTGGTCTTGCAGTCCCATGTACTCGTCGGCGTAGGCGTTGAGTTTGTCTTTTGTCAGGTGACGCGACTCGGCAACGCCGGCTAACATCTCATCCCATATGCCGCCCACGTAGCGTTCTGTCTGGCGACGGTCGGCCTCGGACATGTCGGTGCGGAAGTAAGGCTCGACGGCGGACTTGTAGGTGCCTACTTTCAGGATCTGGATCTCCACGCCTATCTTCTCCAGCAGACGGGTGTAGTACATCGTCTGCGAGCTGAGACCGTTCCAGTTGACTTCGCCCACCTTGTTCAGGCAGATGCGGTCGGCAACGGACGCGATGTAGTAGTCCATCAGTCCGTACGAGTCGGCGTAGGCGACGATCCACTTGCCGGACTTCTTGAAGTCGAGCAAGGCTTCGCGGATCTCCTTGGCAGCCGCTTGACCGACACCCAGTTCGCCGCCGCAGAGGTAGATACCCAGGATGCGGTCGTCGTCTTTTGCCAGACGGATATTGCTCAGTATCTGATCGAGTCCGACGGTCTCGTCGGCGGACATCATGCCGCCCGGCAGTTCACTGAGCAGGTCTGCCCACGGATCGGCAGGTTGTCCCTGTTCCACGACCGTGCCTTTCATGTCGAGCCGATAGACGGTGTTTTCCTCGAGCTTCACTTCCGAGGAGGAGAACATGTTGCCGAACAGGGCACCCATCAGGGCGCAGAGTACGAAATAGATAATGACTGCCCAAAGACATCCGCGCAAGCAGCCGAAACGGCGACGCGGTTGTTGGGATTGATTCATCTGTTGTGCGTCTTGCGGCGACACTTTCTGGATACGAATAAAACACATAGTTTTTTCAAATTTATAGTTTCAAATTTCAAATTTATGATTTCAAATTTATGATTTATGATTTATGATTTCAAATTTCAAATTAAATGATTTGCGGTGGTAAGGCGTAGGGCCGTACTTTTTCAAAGCGGCGTAGTGTGCGGCAGTGGGGTAGCCCATGTTGGTGTTCCAGCCGTACTGCGGGTATTGTTCGTGCAGCCGGCGCATGTATTCGTCGCGGCTGGTTTTGGCGAGCACGCTGGCGGCGGCGATAGCCATGTATTTCCCGTCGCCTTTGACCACGGTGCGTGCGGGTATCTCCAGTAGCCCGCCTTCCGGCACGTAGGGCAGCCACTTGTTGCCATCCACGATGATATGTTGCGGTTGCACGCGCAGTTGGTTGAGTGCCCGTTGCATGGCGGTGATGGAGGCACGCAGAATGTTGAGCCGGTCGATCTCTTCGGGCGTCACTTCGGCGACAGCCCATGCCAATGCTTCCTCTTCGATGACCGGTCGCAGGCTGTTGCGTTGCTGTTCTGTCAGTTGCTTCGAGTCGTTCAGTCCGGCGAGTCGTTCCCATCGGGTATGCTGTTCGTCGAAGATGACGGCTGCTGCAAACACGCTGCCTGCCAACGGTCCGCGTCCTGCCTCGTCGCATCCCGCCTCCAATATGCCTGATATCATCTGTTTCTCTAACATTCTGATTATTCCGATTATTCTGATTATTCTGAATATTCTGAAAACTCAGAATGGATGTCCTATAGCGAAATGAAACGTCATGTCATCATTCCAGTTCAGTCCGTTGCCGGCAGTCCGCCATTGCCGTCCGGCGTATATCAGGCTGGGGTCGTACAGCTTCACGCCGAAGTCGATGCGGAAGATGAACAGGCTCAGGTCGATACGTGCGCCGATGCCGTAGCTCCATGCAATCTGCTCGTAGAACTTGTCCCACAGGAACACGCCGCCGGGCTGCTGCTCATAATCCTTGATGGTCCATATGTTGCCCGCGTCGGTAAAGGCGGCCAGTTCCAGGTATTTCCACACTTTCCACCGGTATTCCAGGTTCAGGTCGAGGCGTATGTCTCCGGCTTGCAGGTCATAGACCAGCGTGTTGCCGTCGCCGCGGAACGTGCCGGGACCGAGTGTACGTGCCTGCCATCCGCGCACGCTGTTGCTGCCGCCGGCGAAGTAGCGTTTCTCAAACGGCACCACATCGGCATTCAGATACGGCACGACAACGCCTATCGCGGCATGATAGACGAGCTGGTGCTTGGGGTTGAATATCTGGTGGTAGGTGAGGTTGACGTCGCCTTTGGCATATTGCGCAAACGGTATGTTCCACAGCACGTACGAGCCGTTGTCGTCCTGCTTGAAACGGAACAGCCGCGAGAGTCCGTACAGGAAGTTGCCTGCTGTCTCCACCGAGTAGCGGAAATCGAGATAGCTGCGGTCGGGATGGCGCTGGCTGTAGCTGGAGTAGGTGCCCGAGTAACTCCAGTCGAGGATGAAATGGTCTTCGTATGACGCACGCAGCACGCTGGCTTTCTGGATGAAGTCCTCGTAGAAGCGGTCGGACATCCACGGCAGGTAGATATAGTTGATGTCGATGAGGTTGAACTGGTGTGTCCAGCGTTGGCGCGGTTTGCGCGGCAGGGTGTAGCTCAATCCGGCATTGGCGAGCGTACGCGTATATTCTTCCGGCCGTTGCTGGAAGTTGTAGCCCACGTTTATCTTGAGCGAGTTGGGGAAGAGCAGGGCCGCGTCGGCACGTGCCTCGATAGCCCGTCCGCCGCCTTGGCGCCACTCGTAGCTGCCGCGGGCGTTCAGCGTGAACTGTTCGGCACCGCGGAAGAGGTTCTTGTTCATGTAGCCCACACCGGCTGCTATGCCCCAGTCACCGGCGGAGAACGTGCCTTCCACTTCGGCGGACACCGAGTGGATCTTGCTGCGCGAGATGGTGATATGGCAGTCGAGCAGGTTGCTGTCGGCGGGCTGGAAGGCTATATCGACATACTTGATCGGACCGAGGGCGTTCAGGTTGGTGTAGGTGCGTTCCAGACGCCATTCGGAGAACAACTCGCCCGGACGGAAAGCACATTTCTTGCGCAGCAGACGGTGGCGGAGCAGGGGAATGCCCACGTAGGAATAGATGTAGCCGTCGGCGTCGCTGTCTTCGTGCAGGATCAGGTCTTCCGGCAGACGGTGCGGGTCATAATCCACGTGGAAATACACCTTGCGCACGCGCTGCTTGATATACACCTTGCCCATGATGCTGTCGGGTATGATGCCGCGGAAATAGGTGCGGTGCAGTTGCAGGTTGATGGTATGATTCCCGTTGCTGCTGTCGGCGGCGAAGGCGAGCAGCGACTTGTCGTAGTAGTAATAGCCGCGGTTGCGCATGGCGGAGGTGATACGCTGGCGTTCCTCGTCCAGGGTGGCGGTGCTATAGATGTCGCCTTCGTGTACAAGGCATTGGGCTGTCTTGGCGAGGGAATCGACGGTGGGGTGGTCGATGAGCGTCGAATAGGTGGCAATGCGGTAGGGCTGGTGCGCCGTCACGCGGTATGTCAGGTTGAGCTTCTTGCCTTTGATCTGCTTGACGGTATCCACTTCGGCATTGAAGTAGCCCCGGTTGTTCATGGCAAGGGCGATCTGCTTCATCGAGGCTTCTGTCAGCAATTCGTCGTATATCTCGGGCGCTTCGCCCATCTTGTGCGCATTGCGGGCAAAGAACTTGTTGGCTTTGGATGTCGTGTCGCGCGGAGCGGTGTTATAGACGTGCAGTTGCAGTTTCCAGAATCCGAATACTTCCGAGTTCTGGTGCTGTCTGAGATAGGAGTTCATGTCCGAGGAGGGCACGTCTTTGGTATCCGTGATTTCCACTTTGGCTTTGTTGAGCAGGTATTCGTCGTCGGGCACAAATTTCGTCGTGTTGCACGCCGCCAACGCCAGCACTAAAAGTGCTGCCGCCAGCATGTTTCTCCATGCTCCTGCCACTATGCGTGTCGTAGCTGCCGCCACCATCTTTCTATATGTCCACACTACCCGTAACATAATTCAGGGCGCAAATTTACTACAAATATTTGGAATATGCAAATAAAAATTGAAAATTGACAATGGAAAATGGAAAATTGCGATTTTTTTGCCAAAAAGATTGCTGTTCGCTCGAATGAGCGCAATAATCGTTCGAGCCTTTTTAGGCGAGATAAGGTCCATTGTCCATTGTCCATTGTCCAAATTGCCCCTTTTCCAACTCATTGAAAACCAATATCAATCTTTAGTTCTTTTTTAGTTCTTTTTTAGTTGTTATTTAGTTCTTCTTTAGTTCTTATTTAGTTCTTATTTAGTTCTTCTTTAGTTCATCTTTGGTTCTTCCGTTGATCATCCCGGTATGTACTACCGACGGTACTTCTCTGGAAATTCCCCGAAACAGCCGAAAAACAGCCACAAAAAAAATGACATACAAAAATTTGTATGCCATTTTCTATGATTTTTAATATGTCCTTGCCTTAATCGGAGTGCTCTACTGAATCAGTCTATTGTCCTTCCTCATCATGTCGAGGAACAAGGGGCCGTACTCGGTGCTGAGCATGAATTGCATTCTGCGCTCCTCCGGGCTCAGGCGCTTCTCGGGCATAGAAGAACTGCCCGGTTCCCACTTGTAAATGATCTCGTTCTTCTTGTTGATATAGCGGTACTGATTGGTTGCTTCGTTATAAACCAAGCCGAGACCGTTAATAAAACAATAAGCCAGGTATTCATTCTCTTTCAGCGTGATCAGGCTCTCGCCTTTCTTGTCGATGATCTCCCAGCGAGAATCTTCGCTCTTCTGTACATCAGCCACATCGCCATAAAACGCATATGTATTATAGTAGCGACACGGGATGACTTCCTCGCCCTTGGTATTGATAAAGCCGAATTTGTCACCTTTTTTTACTCTTGCCAAACCACAGGTGAATGGATTGATATTGTCATACTTGGCACTTACAATCTCGTTGCCGTTCTTATCCATCATACCGTATTTGCCGGTGGAAGCGTTTTTGAAAGACACACGTCCTTCACCCAAATTATTCAGAAATTTCTTCTGAAAGTCTATCAAGAAGTTGCCCTTCTTGTCGATAACGCCGTAACGATATTCCTCGTCCTTTTTTTCAAAAACAACAGCTATGCCGCCCGCAAAAGAGTATGCACCGGCGAATTGCTCTGGGATGACCACTTTTCCGTCCTTGTCCAAATAGCCCCACTCTTTGCCGTCTTCGCTAAACCAAATCAAACCGTCTTCGGTGCACTCACCAAGTGACTTGTAGTCTGCCGGAATAACGACCTTCCAGTTCTCGTCGTACATACCCTTCTTGCCGTCTTCTTGGAAGCGGATACGGTTGAAGTTGAAATAACCTTCAACCGGGAACGGATCGGGAATGACGCTCTTGCCATCCTTGTCGATGAATTGATTTTCACCATCTTCTAGTACGCATGCCCAACCGCAAGAAAAATTACAAACGCTTGAATAGTTAGCCGGAATGACCATCTTGCCGTTCTCGTCAATGTAGCCAAAGAGCTTTGAACCGTCTTCGCCAGCCCACCAGCGATTGTCCTTGTTGGTTTCCCATGTTCCTCCGTCGCCATTGCAACTTGTCAGCAGCACAAGTCCTAACAGGGCTGCCGTAAATAAGAAAATGCTTTTTTTCATAATTTTAATGTTTTATGTTATATGTTGATGTTAGATTGTGTCGATAAAGAACTTCTGCTTGCGGTTGAACATCGCGATGCCGAGGAAGAGGAGCACCAGCGTGACGCCCGCACTATATGCCAGCGCAGTCCACGAGAACTCGCCCGCTCCGTAGGCGCCGTACTTGAAGGTCTCGATGACCGCTGTCATGGGATTGAACAGCATGATTTTGTGCAGCGTCGGATTCTCGACGTAGCTGAGCGGATAGACGATAGGCGTGGCGTACATCCAGAGCGAGACGAAGACGCCGAAGAAATTAGTCAGGTCGCGATACTTGGTCGTCAGCGACGAGACGATCAGTCCCAGCCCGAGAGCAAGACACTGGATGATGAGCAGCAGCACAGGGAAGAGCAGAAGGTACCAATTGGGACGCAGCTCTACACCGCGCAAAACGAAATAGACATAGACGATGATAAACGTCGAGAACTGGAGCGAGAAACGGAACAGTTTGGACGCCACTTTGGACACAGGCGACACGAGCCGCGGGAAATAGACCTTGCCAAACAGCGAGGCATTGGTCTGGAACGTGGCTGCCACCTCCGTGAGGCAGGTGGAGAAATACTCCCATAGGCAGATACCGCTCAGGTAGAAGACCGGCTGAGGCACGTCGTCGGTCGGGATGCCGGCTATCTTGCCGAACACCACGATATACATGAACATCGTGAAGAGCGGCGCCACGAAGTACCAGCCCATGCCGAAGATGGTCTGCTTGTACTGCACCGTGATGTCACGCTTGATAAAGAGCCAGACGAGATAGCGCTTCTGCCATAACTCACGCAGTCCTAAACCCCGAGAATAACTCTCGGGTGTTATGACAGTGTTAAAATATGTTTTGTCGTTTGGTTTCAAATTTATGATTTATGATTTCAAATTTCAAATTTTATACCGTATCCATGAAGGACTTTTGCACTTTGTTAAACAACATAAGGCCGAAGATGAGCAGTATTAGCGTGAACAGCGTACTATATCCGAGCCAGAGCCAGGAGAACTGCCCCTGTCCCAACAAGGAATACTTGATGGCCTCCATGACTGGCGTGACGGGATTGAGCGACATGGCGAGATGGAGCTTCGGGTTCGTGACCATGCTGAGCGGATAGATGACCGGCGTGATATATACCCAGAGCGAGATAATCTTGGCAAGCATGATCTGCAGGTCGCGGTACTTGGTCGTCAACGACGAGAAAATCATACCGAAGCCGACCGACATCAATGCCAGCAGGATGATCAGGAACGGGAAGAGCACGATCTGCCAATGGATGGTCAGCTCGGTGCCCGTAGCGACATAATAGATATAGAATGCCGCAAAGATAAGCAGCTGAATACCAAACGATAGCAGGTTGGTCGTGACAGCCACGAGCGGCATGATGATACGCGGGAAATAGACCTTGCCGAAGATATCGGCATTGGTAACAAACGAGTTGGACGTAGAGCTAAGGCAACTGGCGAAATAGCCCCAGACGGAAATACCCAACAGATAGAACAGGATAGGCGGAATGCCGTCGGTCGGGATGTTGGCAATGCCTCCGAAGACCGTCACATAGACGATGACCGACAGCACGGGCGTAATGATAAACCAGAGCGGACCGAGGATGGTCTGCTTGTAAGCCGTACGGAAATTACGCGCTACGAAGAGCAGAAACATGTCGCGATAGCGCCATATCTCCTTCCAATCCACGGCGAGCAGACGGTCTCGCGGTGTGATGGTCAAATCCCACTGTTGTTGCTGTTTTTCCAAAATCGGCGGCAAAGGTACAAAAAAAATCGCACATGTGCAAAAAAAATGTGCATTTTTTGAGTCAAAAGTCAAAAGTCGATAGTCAAAAGCAGATAATGATACTGCTAATGTCGTTGTTAATAGCGAAAACAAACTATGCTTTCGACCTTTGACTAACGACTTTCGACTAAATAAAGAATTCTATTTTATTGCCGGCGGAGGGATTCGGCATGGATGGCGGAGAGGATGGCGGCGACGGATTCGGGCGAGATGTCGTGGCTTTCGCCCCATGCCTGGCGGCCATGGAGAATCTGTTCGAAGCGTTCGGGTTGCAGGGGTTGCATATGGTGGCGGTGTTTCCATTCGCCGATCTGTTCGCAGACGCGAAGCCGCTGGAGAACAGTGTCCCAGATACGGTCGTCGAGTTCGTCTATCTCGGCGCGAAACCATTGCAAGCCGGCATCGTCCGCCTGCGGCGCAAGAACGACCGGCAAGAGAGCGGCCATCTGTTCCGGCGACAGCTGTTGCGCAGCATCGGAGAGCGCCTGTGCGGGGTCGGAATGTACCTCAACCATCGCGCCGTCCAAAGCCAGTTGCGGCACTTTCTCCAGCGCTTTTGCCACGAGCTGGCTGTTGCCCGTCAGATGACTCGGGTCGAGCAGCAACGGGATGTCTGGCCGCTCCTGACGCAGCCGGTGCGCCATCGCCCAGCAGGGATGGTGTTGGCATCCGCGATGGACAGCCATGACGGGAATGCCTGCCGCTTCGATACGGGCGATATTGCCGAGCCAGAGCGCTGCGTCTTCGTTGACGGGATTCTTGACGAGCACGGCAAGGGGTTTGCGCGCAGCGGCTTTCAGTTCATCGGCCACCGCCTGCACAGCAATAGGGTTTGCCGACGTGCGTGCGCCGAGCCACAGATAGTCGATACCCGCCTGCAGCGACTTGCGCACATGTTCGGGCGTCGCCACCTCGGTAGCCACCGGCACGTGGCACGTGTTTTTTACCTCTTTAAGCCATGCGAGCGCTTCGGCACCGACGCCCTGGAACGAGTCGGGGCTGGTACGCGGCTTCCACGCGCCCGCGCGAAATATAATAAGGTGCGCCGCACCGGCTTGCTCCGAGAGCAGCCGGCGGGCGGTCGAAAGCACCTGTTCGCGTGACTCTGCGGCACAGGGACCGAGGACGAGTATTTTGCGTTTGGCAGCTTCCATCAGCGATTCAGTTGGAACTTGCCTCCCTTGGCGATCTTCTTGGTCTTGGAGTCGAAGAAGACGTAGAACATCATCTGTCCGTAGGGCGCTTCGTAGATGAGTCCGGCAGCACCGGGCTTGACGGACAGGATCTTCTGATTGCCTTTGTCGTCAATCATGACCTCCACGTCCGCCGGATCGACGATCGGCACGTCGCCTATCATATGGAGATGGCCGCTGAGGTCGTAGATAGCCAGCTGGACACCGATACCTATCGTGACGGCTTTGTAGCGTCCGTCGCCGTCGTAGAAGAAGATATAGTCATCCACATCGACCGTAGCGGAAGCCGCCCAATTGGCGTACTGGAAATGCAGCGTATAGGTGAGTGTCGTTCCGTCCTGTGCGGTACAGAAGATATCCACGTCGAAGCCGTTCGGCGTCTCTACGGGCATACCGAGATCCCATGTAGCCAGCGTGTCGATTGTCTCGGCATAGATAACAGGCAGGTTGGTTCCCTGCGCCAGCACGATGGTATAGCTGAGCGTGTCGGGGTGGAAATCACGCACGGCCACGCTGTCGAACCAAGCCATCTGGAGGCGTGCCTCGGACGAGAGGAGGATATACTGGCGGATGACATAGACGCCGCGTGTGCCGTCGGGCGCGGTCACGAGGATCTGTGCCGTCGTGCCGTCCATGAGGATGGTGACAGTGGCGTCCTTGTCTTGCGGAACAGCCGTCACGTCGGTTGCGACGAAGAAGACAGACTCCGTCGAACCGATCGGGTAGGCGATGGCATATTCCACTGAATCGGGGCGGAAGCCCTCGACCGTCGTGCCGCGCACTTGCAGGTCAGCCAAGAGGCAGTTGGACGAGAGCTTGTGGAAGAACGTGAGCACGTATTCCGCCGTCGTCTTGCCGTCGCCGGCCGTTACGGTGATTGTCAGTTCGGTATCGCTCAGCCACGTGGTGTCCACCTGCTGCTGGTCGTCTGCCACGGTCCAAGTGACCACAGGCAGCGAAGCGCCGTAGGCGACCGTGTCGGTATATTCGAAACGGTCGGACTGGAAGCCGGGCTGACGCGTGCCGTCCAGTTCGATAGAGAGCAGGTTGGCATTGGCGGAAGGCAGATGCGTGAAGCTGAGGGTATAGACAGCCGTTGTCTTGCCGTCCTCGGCGGTGACGGTGATCGTCGTGCCGCTGATCTGCACCGTGGCAGCAGGATCGGCCGCAACAGCCGTGATAACGGGCACCGCGGCGCCGTAAGGCAGACTGACGTCATAATGATGCTCGTCGGCAAAGAAACCGTCCAGCGGCGTGCCGTCCAGGGAGATGGACTGCAGGTCGGCATTGGCGGATTTGGCAACGGTGAACTGCACGGTATAAACCGTCTGGTGCGTGCCGTCCTCGGCGGTGACGGTGATCGTTACTTGTTGGCCGTCGATGGTCTTCACCGCCGTACTGTTGCGGTCGGCAAGGATATAATCCACTGCGGGCAGCTCCGTCGTGCCGTGCGGCAGTTCGACGGAATAAGCCGTCTTCGCCGGATCGAAGCCTTCCACGGCTGTGCCTCCAACGAACAAGTCGCTCAGCGCGCAAACATCGGACGGGAGGACCTGAATGGTCACAACGTAGTTGCGAACGACTGTCTCGTCTTCGGACGTGACCGTAAAGGTAACTGTTGCCGAGGAGCCGGACATGACGGTGGAGGATTCCACGCGGGCACCGGCGCATGCGACAGACGAGAGCGTCGGGATAGAGGAGTGTGCCGGCAGCTGGACGGTGTAGTTGTACTTGTCGGACGCAAAGCCGGCAAGCAGCACGTCGTTGGCATGGATGGCCGTCAGGTAGGCATCGGACGAGAGCTTGCGCAAGTTGACAAGCACGGCATAACGTTGCTGCGTCTTGCCGTCAGCAGCCGTGACGAGGACATAGACCGCCGAGTACTGGTCGTTGATCTTGACAACGGCGTGGCGCACCTCGGCATTCAGATCCTGCGGTATCGCTTCGAAATCATCGAGCGAAGTGAGCGAAACGGCATACTCGAATGTCTCGCTGTAGAAGTCAGGCACGGGCTGATGATTCGTCGCCATGGAAGCCAACAGGGCGTTGGACGACGGATGGCGCTCGATGATATAGGTTGTGTCGCGTGACGTGCCGAAGACATGCAGCTCGTAGCGCTCATCGGTCGCCTTCATGAAGACGCTGTCCAGCGGATATTCGCGGTCGTAGTTCAGCACGGGCTGCTCGACGAGGTTGATCAGACGTGCCGTGGAAGAGCCGGAGATATGCGACTCGGCAGGCACATTCGTGACACGTGCGGCAGCCGGTTTGTCCCATGCGGCATAATACGTTGCCTTGGCGCCCGACTCGGCCGTCACGACAATGACGTAGGCCGTATCGTTTTCAGAGACAGCAACGGTCTGATACGGAGATCCTTTGACCACCGTCAGGTCGCGTCCGTTGAGCGTAAAGGTGCAAGACGTATTGGCGGATTTCGGACGGGTGACAGTCAAGGTGTAGGCGGTGGAGGACAAGTCTTCGCCATAGTTGCGGATGGAAGCCGTGCGGACACCGTTGGTCTCCTCCGACCATGTGACAACCGGCATCTGATCGGGCACCGCGTGCAGGAACGTGAGCGCCGGAACACCATAGGTATCGGCACCGACAGTTGCCGTTGCCTCCAAGCCGTTCAGCGTAGCCGCCGTGCCGTTGACGTTCAGGCCGTTGAGCGACGAGTTGTACGCAAAACGCAAGTTATCGACGTACATGCGGGACGTGAAGCGGTTGCTTGCCGAAGCACCGCTGCTGCTGACGTAGTAGTCCTCCAGCACATCCGAATGCGCCGAACTGATCAGGATGTCCAGCGTCATAGGAATATAATCGGCATCGTAAGTGATGTCCTGCGAGAGGGTAAACCACTTGTTCTTCGTCATGCTCTTGAACTGCTGGGAGTGATTCACCTGCTTCATGCCGTTGGCATTGTAGATGAAACGCCATCCGGTCACTTTGTTGTACTCCTGCAGGTTGTAGTCGATTGCCACGTTGTCCGGCGTATTGCGGAACGAGATCGGGTCGCCAAACGCCAGGGAAGAGTGGATCTCATAGACCCATAGCAGCCATTTGCCCACTGACACCGTCGGCTTCGAAAGCGACAGGAAGCCCGGCATGGACTCGGCGGACGTGAGCAGATAGGTAGTAGCCAGTTCGGCGCAGCGAGCGCCCTGGGTTCTGGTGGAAGTGATGAATTGCGTGGCATTCTCGGGATAGTAGGTGCCGGCGTCTCCGGAAGTGACGGCATTGATCGGCGCATTCCAGCCTGCGGGGCATTTGCCGGAGGTGTTGGTGTCGTCGTTGGTATAGTCCTTCCAGTTCTCGAAACCAAGATCAAAGGTGATATCGTTGGGATAGAAATAGGTGACAAGATAGGTATGCTTGTACTCCTCTGACTCACCGGCTACGACGCTCAGTTTGACCCACTTGGCATTCTGATCGACCTCGACGTCCGCGCCGGTCTGTTCGGTAAAGGACAGCGTGGGTGTCTCGCCGGATACGGACAGCACGTAATTATATACATCCGGACGGAATTGCGGGATAGACGTGCCATCGATTCGGATGTCAAGCAACTGCGCCGGATCGAGCGGATTGACGTTCGGCGTTAGGGTATAGACCTTGTCCGGCTCGTTGGGATTGAGCGAACGGACGGTAATGGTGGTAGGTGTCTGCAAACCGCCGTGAATGACCTGAATCTGCTGCTCGGGATAGGCTTTGGTCATCGAGACGATATCCATCGACGTGGTGCCGAACGGCATGTCGATCGTGAAATTCGGTGCCTTGGTCATATCGAGTGCGCCTATTCCGTCAATGACGATGGCGAGCAGTTCGTTCGCCTTGGCAGGCGGCGTGATACGATAGGAGAAGGTGTATGTCGCCCGGGTGCCGTCTTCGGCGGTCACTACGACAGACGATGTCTTGCCGATAGGTGCCTCGGTAATGACGAGCGCTTGCTCCGGCTCGGCACGCTCCACGGAAATGGAGGGCGAGAGCGTCGTGCCGTAAGGCAGCATGATATCCGTATATTCGTGCTGCTGCGGGTCGAAGGTGAAATTCGCACCGTCTATCTCCACGGACAGCAAGCCGGTGTTGGACGATTTCTCGACGGGGAAAGCAATGCGATAGGTACTCTTGCTCTTGCCGTCGGCTGCCAGCACGCAGATCGTCGTGGTCTGATCCGTCTTGCCGTGCTCAACGGTGATTGTCTGGCCTATGGAAGCGGGCATGGGCACGACTGCCGGCACTTGCCTGGTAAGGCGCGGAAGCGGATAGGTGTATTCGTGCTGATCCGCCTTGAAGGCCGTATAGAGCTGTCCGCTGATATAGAGCGCAGACAGACGGGTGTTGTCGGAAGCCGGGAACAGGTTGTCAGGGAAGGGTGGGAGCGTCACCTGCTCGGAAGAGAGGAAATGCACGAGATAGATGTTCGGCGTGCCTTCCTCGGGCGTTACGACGATACGAGCCGTGCCGTAGGAGGCAGGAGCGGATATCGTGACCGACTGCCCCTCGTCCGCCAGGACGGTAATACGCGGCATGGTTGACGAGCTGACCGTCACGCTGTAGTCAAGTGTCTGGGGCGCAAAGTCCGCCAGAGGTGCTCCGTCGAGATAGATCATCTTCAGAAAGGCGTTCTCCGACTTCTGCACCTCGAAATAGAGGATATACTGGCGCGTGGAGCCGTCGCCGGCAACTACGTTGAGACGTGCGGTGAGTAGCGCCTGATTGAGCGAGAGCGTAACGGTCTGGTACGTATCGCCCGGCGTATATGTGATTTGCGGCATCGCCGTTGTGCCGGCGGGCAGCAGGATATGATACGTCAGCGTGTCGGCATGGAAGTTGCTGAGCGGCGCTCCGTCCAGGAAGATGGCTGCCAGGGCGTTGTTGGCGGATTTCTCGGTGCGGAACTGAATGCGATAGGTCGTTGTGGCGCCGTTGGCTGCCGTCACCTCGATACGCGAGATGCCGTCCACGCCGCCTTCCACAAGCTTGACCGTCTGATACGGATCGCCCTGGGTCCATGTGATGGCAGGCAGAGCCGTCGTTCCCAACGGGAGCGTGACGGTATAGACCGTCTGCTCCGGCCGGAAGTCGGCAAGCGGCTCTCCGGCTATCTGAATGCCCGCGAGATACGAATAGGACGAGGCTTCGATCTTGTACGTCAGTTTATAGGTCTTGGAGAGCGAGGTGCCGGGTATCGAAACCTGGATTTGTGCACCGGCTTCCAAGGTGTTGGATAGCAGTTTAATCGTCTGTGCACCAGCCGGATAGGCCGACTCCCATGTAACCGCCGGAGCCGTTGTCGTGCCGAGCGGGAGAGAGACGTTGTAGTTGGATTTCGAGGGCTGGAAACCCGCCAGCGGATTGCCGTCGAGGAAGATGTTCTTCAGCGTCACATCCGTCAATGCTGCCACGGAGAACGAGAGGTTGTAGGTGATGGTCGTTGTGCCATCGGCAGCCGTTACCAAGATGGATGCTTTGCCGTTGACAGACGTAGGCTGGGTAATTTGCACCTTGGCCGTAGCGTCCTGGGGCGTCGCCGACACGACGGGAATGTCCGTTGTACCATACGGCAACGCCATGTCATAGGAGGTTAGGTAGGCGTTGAAGCCGCTGACTGTCTGGCCGTTAACCTGTATGTCTGCCAGACGTGCGTTGTCGCTGGCGGTAGTGACGAACTTGATCGTATAGGTCGTGGTGGAACTGCCGTCCTCGGCGGTCACGGTGATGGTCGTAGGTGCACCATCCACTTCGCCACGGGTAATGACGCACTCGGAGTCCGTCAGACGACGTCCGGGGAACGTGGCTTTTCCGCCGCGGTTGTTGGTGAGCGAGCCGGCTCCGCGAACTGCGAAGATTTCCGGGACGGTGGTGGCTCCCTGTCCCAGGGAATAGGTCTGCTCGCCGGTGTTGTTCGGGTCGAACGCTTTCCACTCGCGGCCGTTGACATAGAGCTTCTGGATCTTGCTGGAGTACACTAATGATATATCATCCACATCCATCGACATACCGGCATTCTGGCCGCTGTTGGCGCGGAAATTGGGATAGTTGCCGGCAGAGAGAATGACGTTGCACTTCTCGGGGATGTCGTCGTTGAAATAGTAAATGGGCACAACGATTCGTGTCCAGTTGGCATAGGCTTTCTTCTCGTAATACCATCCTTCGGCGATCTGTTTGGCTTGCACTTTTGTGCCGCACTCGTTGCCGTCCAGCGCCTGACGGACATCCGACTCCTCGTCGATACAATACTGCGGGGCAGCCGAGGATATGTCGGTGCAAGTCAGGTTCTTCGCCTTGTAAGAAGCACCTTGCGAAGTGCCGCTCCAGGAATAGAAGATGAGGTTGAAGTTTTCGTCCTTGGAGTGGTCGCCGGCAGCTTTCTCAACGCTGCTGTCATAGTAACGCTTGATCCAGACGACCATCGAGTCCGGGCGGTTTCTCCATGTGATACCGCCGTAGGTGCCGGCCGTAGCGTCTTCGATTGTTGTCAGACTGGACACATACGCCCACGGATGTCCGAGCGCGACATATCCGGGCGAGGTGGCTCCGATACCTGCGACGCCGACAAACTGATCCTGGATCTTGAGTGCAGAGCCTGACCGTCCGGTCGTTTTGTGCGCGAAGTTCTTGTCCACACCCATTTGGGACACGTTCGCAAAATTCCAGTACTTAGGTTGGGCATTTCCGGCAAATTCGGCTCCCGACCAGTCTTCGAAATGGGGGTCGGGAAGTTGTTGCGCCATCAACGGCGAAAAACAGACTAACAAAACTGCCGTCAAAGTGGCATAAAATTTTCTCATATTAAGAATTGTATTGAATTTTTAACAAATCCGGTTAATATTGTTATGATTTTGGGCAAAAATAGCACATTTTTTACCGGCTGCAAAATTACTGCTTTTTGCGCACGCGCACAATAGCGTTCGTTATGAAAAACAGTACGATTATTAAGCGCGCGCGAAATACAGCCTGAAAAGCGGTGGAACTTTCGGGGAAGTTCCGTTGGAGGAACATATCGGTATGATCATCGGAAGAACCAAAGAAGAACTAAATAAGGACTAAAGAAGAACCAAAG
>JAFPJV010000111.1 GCA_017425065.1 Paludibacteraceae bacterium | reverse complement strand
TTTTTGAAAAAAATGTTTTTTTTCTTCATTTTTATTGTTTTTGCTGTCATTATTTATCACTATTGTGATTAAAAAGGAGAAAAAGAAAGATTTTTTGCGTACCTATGCAGCACAAAATCGGAATAATGAGACAGATTTTCGCGTGCATAGCGTCTTCTGGAAAGTCTGTTGCAATCGTACGAAGGCTACCAGATGCATAGCTTTAGAATGACGCAGCCCATGAGGACTTAAATGCGCAGGCACGTTATCCGGTAACGAGTACTTCTGCTCGAAGTTCGTGTAAGCAAACTCGCGTCTCAGATAGTGAGCATGCTTATCCTCTTCCTATCCGATTGTCGGCAGCCAACTGTTTCTACGATAGATTGCAGGTTTCTTAGCCGAAGGCACGACATATTTCATAATTTTGTCCTCCAAATTTAGTTAAACATTGTTTAACGTAGCTTGCGTAGTTTACGTTGTTGGCGTAGTCGCGCGTCCCCAACGCGCATACTACCCCTAAGGCAAACGATTATTAGTTGTTAAGCGGTCTACCGGCACAGCCGGTGATAGTCATTCCACGTGAATGCGTAAACACCTTACTATATATCGCGCGCGCTACGCGCACACGTGCGAATACTTACTCTCGCGCGCCCTGCGGTCGCTCGAAATTAGGTAGATGGCAGGGCAACAACTAACTAATATTTAACTTATGATTAACTTATCTCTAACGATTTTGTCGTTCCGGAGCGTTTGTCGGATGCAATCCGACGCAATCGACGTAGAGAAATTTGCACTGAGATTCTTGAGACAGTTGAGACAGTTAGCCCAAGGAGTCTCAAGAATCTCAACTGTCTCATGCGATTTTTTTATACACTCCATATTTGATTTTTTGGATAAGAGCATGCGGATGAGAGTCGGATAGGCAGGAGAAAGTGCTGCGGTACTTGGAGGAGCACGGTATTCCGTTTATGACCTATAACCATCCGAAAGGATGGTTTTTATTTCGTCTTCGGTCAGTCCGTACAACTCATAAACGCGGGTATCAATTTCGCGGTCGGTGGCAGCTATTTGGTCGGAGAGTTCGTTGAGAGCGGCTTTGTACCGGGTGAAATAGTCTTCCCATTCGTCTTGCTGAACGAGGGAGAGGCGGATTTTCTGCTTCTTAAGTTCGGCAACAAAACCTGCGAAATCGAGGGTATCGAAGGTCTCCAAAGCACCCGTGATTTTCATTTCCGGCATATTGTCTTGGAGGCGACGGAGGAAACGTGCACGCTTGGCTTGGAGGTCTTTGTTAAGAGACAACATGCGGTCAGCAAGGTCAATAAAGGGCTGTTGGTCGGCACATTCGGGGATAGGGAAACAGGATAAATCATCCAAACTTATTTTTGCAAACACTTTCCCTTTTATGTCATGCAAGCATCTATAAAAATATGTAGCCGGCTTACTATTCAAAATAGCAAGTAAATATTTTAAGGAATATTGTGCATTCACTTGATAGATGCCATGTACTAATGTGTCAAAATAATAGTTTTGGTCATCATACGAACAAACTAATCTATCTCCTGTTTTGCGAATAACGAGTTTCTCTACTTCAAACAAAGATTTATCTCTTAACGCAAAGTCAATCTTTGTTTGTTGATTCATACCTTTTTTACTTTGGATATCATTTATCGTTAGAGTATCAGCAATATGTTCATCATAGATAATATAATCGCCTCCCCAAATTATACAATATTGTTTAATTTCCTTTCCCCATATTATCTTCTGAGTTAATTCGCCAGGAATTCTTGTTATAAGTTTCTCCTTGATATTTCCTGGGTTTAGTCCATTCTTAAATTTATAGAATGTTTTAGCCTGGGGGAATTTAATAATCTTAGATTTTATTTGATCTGAATCTTCTGATTGAATAACTATTTCTGCTTTTTCTCCCTGCAATAATATATTCTGATTCACAAAGTTTTGTACAATATTTGTACCATCCCTGAAATCTGTTGTTTTCTCACAATTAGCAAGACGAACAAGATGGTTCTCTTTTATACTACTCTTTATTTCAAAAGTAATTATTAAACTTGAACCCACCTCTGCATCCTCAAATACTTTTTCTGTTATTGTAAATAATTCCCTTACCTCTGAATTTGAAAGAATATATCTACGAATATCCTCAAAATAAGAATTAATCAATAGAGACTTTGGAATAATAAAAGAGACTACACCTTTTTTATAAATCTGGAACATTCGTTCTAAGAATAATATATAAAGGTTGAGTTTGTATCTCGACAATGGGAAATTTTTAGTGTAATAATCTTTTAAAGAATCATCAATTAATATTCCATAAGGCGGGTTGCCGATGACGATATCGAAACCGCCTTTGGCGAAGACTTGCGGGAACTCGGTTTGCCAGTTGAAGGCTTTGTCCCCGGCGATAGCAGGGTCGGAGATAAGCGAGTTACCGCACTTGATGTTGTTATTGAGGGAGTTGAGTTTGCGGTGAGGCTTGGCGGTACGAAGCCATAGGGCGAGACGGGCTATCTCGACACTCTCTTCGTTGATATCGACGCCGTAGAGGTTGTTTTCGAGGATAGAGTTCTCCACCGCTTGGAAAGCAATCGTCGAGCCGGTGATCTTGGCTTCCATCTCATCGAGCAGTTTATGCTCCGCCATGAGGAACTGGAGCGCGGCATTGAGGAAAGCACCTGAACCGCAGGCAGGGTCGCAGATAGTGATGCCGAGCAACCACTCACGGTAAGCTTTTATCCGCTCATATAGTTCTTTGCGTTTGGCCTTTGTACTTTGTACATCGTACATTGTCCCTTCATCGATTCCCATTTCGGCTTTCTTCTCCGCACAAAGCCTGCCGACCGTGTTCTCCACGATGTACTTGGTGATATACTGCGGGGTATAGAAGACACCGTCGCGTTTGCGTTTGGAGACATGATCAGCCAAGTTTGGCTGATTCATTTCGCCGGCATTGATCTGGGCGGTGATTTCTTCGATCTCGTTGAGCGAGTTCTCGAAGATATGCCCAAGGATGTTGACATCTACCTCGGTGGAATAGTCATATTCGGACAACTTTCTTGTAAACCGCGCCAACAACTCATCGCTGATAGTCAGTCTGTCTAACTCCTCATCCGGTTTGAACAAACCGCCATTATAGGCGAAGATGTTCTTGCTTTCGTTGCCGGAGTCAAGGTAGCCGAAGTATTTTTTGATACGGTCGTAAAGCGGCTTGTACTCATCCAATGCTTTCAGTTGCTCCCACTCGCCAATGATTTGCAAAATCATATTAGGCGGCAACAGTCCGCAGTCCTCGGCAAAGAAGATAAACAGCAGACGGTCGAGCAGTTTCTGGGTCTTACGGAAAAGAAGGAGGGTGTAGTCTTTATCAGCCAAACTTGGCTGATTCTGTTTGAGTATGTCGGCAAAGATCTCACGCTTGAAGGCGGAGTAGTCTTTGTATAACTGTTGAGTGATCTGGTCTTCGTTGCTGACGCTTTCCTGCTTGGCTTTGAGCGGCAGGTCGGTGCTTATGTTCTGCCACGCGAGGCAGAAATAGAGCAAGCGGAAGTCGTCCTCGGAGAGCGTGAACAGATTCCATTCGATATGCTCTACCGCGTTGTCGATATAGAAACGCAGTTTCTCGAAGTTGGATATGACGACATAGCGCGTGTCGCGGTGCTGGCTTTTGTAGCCGAAGGCTTGGCGCTCGACGTGGCTGAGGTCGGTGGTTTTGTGGTCTTTGAGTTCGATGACTCCGATGACCTTATCGTCACGCAGGATAGCGCCATCCGCTTTCTTGGCATCGGTCTCGTTCTTCTGCTCGGTGATGAGGTTGAAGTTCGGCGATGGGTTGAGGGTATAGCCAAAGACCTTGACGAAGAGTTCGCGAAGGAACCCTTCCTGGAACTGCTCCTCTTTGGACGAGCGGATGTTGTCCTGAATCTCCTTGTTCAGGAAATACGCTTTGTACTGCTCCCACGCGCTGTTTACCTGCTCCGGGTTGAGGTTTGCGAGGTACTTCTTGATGACGCTATTTTGAAAAAACATGGTGTTAGTTATTTTTCGTTCTTGTCTATTATCTCTCCATGAAGTGTTGCTGTGTCCAAACTTTGATCTGTGATTGGTCTGGTGCAATGCCTTTCATGGCTTCATTCAGATGTTTGATCTGTTCGGCCAATTTCCAACCATTCTCGTTGAGGGTGAACATTAATTTATGATTGCGAATAGCCTCTTCATATTCCTCGTCCGTTTTATAATCACTCGGCATCGGATCCGGATCTTCCTCCAAAGTGCCGAACACCGGCAAGAAGTTCTCGAAATACATTCCGCCTTCAACAATATCATCTATAAATCCGCTACTCGGACATTTGTACAGATTAACCGAGCCGCCTGCTTCGGCAGCTTCTTTCACGAAAATCATTGCCTTACTCAGCAATTCAAACGCACTATAGTTTTCTAATGTATATTCCATATCTTGTATTAGTTTTTATTAGACTTTGAACAACGGCAGTTCGGGATGCTGCTTGGCGTACCCGATGATTGTTTACTCATTTGGACCATCAGGTAATTGAGGCATTGGATCATCGTCCGATTCGTGCTGTGGAAGCGGATGAACGGTGCTCACTTTTGCGCCCAGTTTAACCAGTTTGTTAGCCGAGCCGAGGACGCTTTGTCCTTTGTTGGCTTTATCCACTACAGCCTCATACGCCGTATTGAGTTCGCCGAGTTTCTTGCCCATCTTCTGCACCCGTTCGAGAAGGTCGCCAACTCTTCCGAGCAGTTCTTCCGCCGTATCGCAGATCGCCTTGTTATTGGCGTTCTGCTTGATGGCTGTCCATGTTACCTGAACAGCACGCAAGGCGGCATATAGATTTTGCTCACCGACGATGAACACGCCTTGG
Organism: Paludibacteraceae bacterium; assembly: GCA_017425065.1. GTDB lineage: Bacteria > Bacteroidota > Bacteroidia > Bacteroidales > Paludibacteraceae > Colicola. Next base: position 4,325 of record JAFPJV010000111.1, on the reverse strand, counting down.
TTCATTGCCTCGCGCCACAGCGTAACGTCGGACGCGAGTGCAAGTTGGAGCGCTGCGTCCACGGGGACAAACATCATCACAAAGTCCACACTCTGACGCGGTGCTTTGACATATGAAGCGTAACTCTTCTTCGCCAATTCCTTGACGTGATTTCGCACACTTTTGAGGTGTGCCGCCAAGGCGATGTTGCGCGCCTCGTCATCTTCGGCGTTGGTGTAATTCACAAAGGCATTGAGCGACACCTTGGAGTCGATAATCAAGTCGCGTGTCTCATCCAAGTGCAGGATGATGTCCGGTTGCATTCGATGGGCGGTCTCGTCGGAGACGATGATGTTGCCATTTACGTCACGAAGATATTCTTGTGCGTCATATTCCAGTCCACGCTCCAAACCGATCGCATTGAGCAATGCTTCGATCTTCTGCTCGCCCCAGTTACCTTGCGTCTTGTTCTCGGCTGTCAAAGCGTTGCTTAGGCGGTCGGCACTGTCACTCACTTTCATCGTCGTGCTGACGAGCGTAGCAATCTTCTCTTTGATAGCTTCGGTGGACGTCTCTTGAGTGGATTTGTTCTCCTTAAGAGCAGTTTCCATCTTGGCAATCGACTCCTTGAGCGGATCAACAATCTGCTTCATGTTGGTCGAATTGGACTGTTGCAACTCTGCCTGACGCTCTTTGAGCATCTGGTTCGTCGCATTCTGCACTTGCTCTTTCATAGTGGCAAGTGCTTGCTCGTAACGCTTACGTTCCGCTTCGATGGCTTCCGTATGACGCTTCTCCATCGCATCCATCGCATCGTTATGGCGTTTCTCGATAGCCTCTATTGCTTCCTTATGCGCTTTATCTTTGGCATCCAGCAGTTCTTGCGTGTGCTTCTCCGCATCCTTTTTAGCCTGCTCAAGGTTTTCTTGGGCGTTTTTCAGGTCGGCTTCCAATTTAGCGACAGATGCCTTATGCGTCATCTCTGCCTGTTTTGCGGCGTCCTCTAACGCTTGCTTCTGCGCGGCAGCAGCAGATGATTTTACACGACGGAGCACGAAAAAAGCTCCGATGATTGCCAGCAACACACCCGCTAAAAAATAAAGTAAAATTTCCATATCCGATTAAAAAAGGTTAAACTGTTATTTTAATTCGCTTGCAAAGGTACGACTTATTTTTCATATATACAAGATTTTTGCAAAAAAACGGCACACTCTCTTCAATCTTTTGTGCCAAAAAACTAAAATTATGCAAGCATAATTCATTTTTTGCCCCAAAATCTTGCCTATTTGATTATTTTGTTGTACCTTTGCGGCATGGTTTTGAATTATATCTGGATATCGCTTATTCTGCTGTCGGTCGTAATCGGCCTTGTACAGGCTTTCTGCTACGGGCAGACAGACATCTTTTCGCTGTTGCTCGATTCGACGTTCACCAACGCCAAGACGGGTTTCGAACTGGCTTTGGGGCTAACCGGCGTGCTGACGTTCTGGACGGGCGTGATGAAAGTGGGCGAACGTGGCGGCGTGGTCAACACACTCAGCCGCGGCGTGGCACCGTTCTTCAGCCGCATCTTCCCGGAACTGCCGAAGAACCATCCCGTTTTCGGTTCGATGCTGATGAACGTGGCAGCCAACGTGCTCGGTCTGGACAATGCCGCTACGCCAATGGGACTGAAAGCCATGGGCGAACTACAGGAACTGAACGCCGACAAGAAGCGCGCCAGCAATTCCATGATCATGTTTATCGTGTTGGGTGCCAGCGGATTAACCATCGTGCCGACAAGCATCATGGCCTATCGCGCCCAATTGGGAGCCGCTAATCCGGCGGACGTGTTCCTGCCGATACTGATCGCCACCTATGTCTCGACCCTGGTCGGACTGCTTGCATGCTGCTTCGTACAGCGAATACGGATATGGGACAAAGTGGTCATGGGCACCATTGTCGGCCTGACAGCCCTAATGGGAGGCATGGTGGTTCTCGCGTCCCGACTGCCGCAGGACAAACTGACGGCTGTCTCGGCGGGTTTTGCGGCTGTATTCCTGTTGGGCGTTATCACGTGGTTCATCGTGCAGGCAGCTATCAAGAAAATCAACGTCTATGAAGCCTTTATCGACGGAGCCAAAGACGGTTTCAAGACCGCTGTGGCGCTGATTCCGTTTATGGTAGCGATCCTGGTGGCGGTCGGCATGTTCCGCACCTGTGGTGCGATGGATATGCTGGAAGACGGGCTGGCATGGGTATTCGGCAAATGCGGTATCAATCCGGACATGGCCGGTGCGGTACCAACGGCGTTGATGAAGCCGTTGAGCGGCGGCGGCTCGCGCGGACTGATGATTGAAGCCATGACAGCTCATGGTGCGGACAGTCTGGTCGGCCGCTTGTGCTGCACGCTGCAAGGCACGACAGACACGACGTTCTACGTGCTTGCCGTCTATTTCGGCAGCGTGGATATCAAGGACACCCGCCATGCCGTGGCTTGCTGCCTGCTATCCGACCTTGCCGGCATAGTGACCGCCTTTATCGTTGCCAACCTGTTCTTCGGATAGTATGATATGCTTTCAGTCAGATAGTACAGACATGCCGGCATTGGACGAGCGCCGTATTGCACGATGGATACGGGCTGTTGCGGCGGAATACGGATTCGGCGTGGGCGAGTTGCACTATATTTTCTGTTCCGACGAACGAGAGTTGGAAGTGAACCGCGAGTTTCTCGGGCATGACTACTATACGGATGTCATCACTTTTGACTACTCCACTCCTTCCGCCATCGCCGGCGACATCTTTATATCGACAGATACTGTCCGCTCGAATGCCGAGCAATTAGGTATCCCGTATATGGACGAGCTGCACCGCATCATTATTCACGGCGCACTCCACCTGACCGGTCAGGGCGACAAGACACCCGAAACAAAAGCACAAATGACCGCCAAAGAAGACGCGGCGCTGCGCCTTCTGAACGGCTTATAAGCACGCATATGAAAAAAGTTTTTATCAGTATTATCCTGTTGGCAGCATGGTGCTCAATGAGTGCCGTGACTTATTGTGCGCCGCAGAGTTGGGGATATGCCGGGACGGACGTGAGCGGAGCGGGACAAGTGGCAGCAACTGCCGTGAAGAGCGAATCGGAACTGAAAGCCGCCCTGAAAAGCAGCGGCAAACTGATTTTGATCACGCAGGATATCACCGTGGGCGATCAGATAAGCACGGACAAGAGCAACCTGACTATCATGGCATTGCCGGGCGTGCGGCTGATTTCCACGAAACAGACCAAAGAGGTCTCCGGCATCCTGTACCTGAAAGGCAGCAACATCATCCTGCGCAACATCATCTTCGAGGGACCGGGAGCGTACGACTGCGACGGCAAAGACCTGCTGACGCTGGACGGGGCACAACGCGTCTGGGTGGATCATTGTGATTTTCAGGACGGTTGCGACGGCAATTTCGACATCAAAGGCAAGTCGGACAACATCACCGTGACATGGTGCCGTTTCCGCTACCTGAAAACGCCCAAACCGGACGGCCCGGGCGGCGCGGACGACCATCGGTTCTCCAACCTGATCGGTTCGGACAAGACGGACAAACCTGCCGACGGGACGTATAACATCACGTACGGCTTCTGCTGGTGGGATGAAGGCTGCGTAGAGCGCATGACACGTTGCCGCAACAGCGAGTTGCACTTCCTGAACTGCTACTGGAACTCGTCGGTTTCGAATTACTATGTATGTCCGGAGTACTGTTCCTGCTATTTCGAGGGTTGCACCTTTGCGGGCAAAGCCAACTCCAACAGCAAGAGTTGGAAAGAGTTCAAAGGGACGGAGGGTCAGAACAGTTGCAAGTTTGTGAACTGCACGGGCAAGGCGCTGAACAACGCCGGCACGGTAGCCGATCCGACATACAGCTTCGACCATCTGAATGCCGCAGAAGCCAAGAACAGCGTTACTAACAGCCAATGCGGCGCCGGCGCGACACTGACCGTCAGCAATGCGGCAGAAGTATCGTCGTCGTGCGACAGCGGCGAGCCGCCCGTTGATCCTCCAGGACCGGTTGATCCGGTGGTGGTGAGCGGCGACTGCTGCGTGGATCTGAGTCTGGGCGAAGCGCCGACAGCGGCGAACGGAGGCATTCCGGCGGAGTTCAATCTGCTCGCCGTGACGCCGTCGCTGGCAAAAGGCACATGGGATGCCGGTTTTCTGAACATGGGCGGCAATGCCGACTATATCACGTTTGATTTCTCGGCGTACGTTACAAGCATCGAGGCCGTGGAGTTCGACGTGACGATTCCCAACTGGGCGGAAGGCAAGAACACGATTGCCTACCACTGGAACAACGAAGCCAACTCGCAATAT
>JAFPJV010000110.1 GCA_017425065.1 Paludibacteraceae bacterium | reverse complement strand
ATTGAAAATTGAAAATTGAAAAATTGAAAATTATTGTTTCTTTACCAGATGCTGACGCGCTTTTCGGGAGCGAGATACATCGGTGAAACCGGCGTAATATCGAAGGCTTCGTACCACGCGCCAATATGCGGCAACGCTCCGTTTACACGCCAGCGACCGAGCGAGTGCGGGTCGGATTTCGTGCGCTGGAGTATCTCCTCCGGACGGATATTGCCCGCCCATACATTGGCATAAGCCAGGAAGAAACGTTGCGCCGGCGTGAAACCGCCTTTCTTCTTCAGACGCTGGTTCTTGGGTTTGGCCGCCTCGTTGTTGCTGAACGCCTGATAGCTGATTTGCAATCCGCCATGGTCGGCGATATTCTCGCCCAACGTGAAGGCTCCATTGGCATGTACCCCCGGAGCAACCTCGATTCCATCGAAGAAATCCTGCATCACCTTGGTTCGTTCGTCGAAACGTTTCTTGTCTTCTTCCGTCCACCAGTTGCGCATGTTTCCATCCTTGTCGAACTGACATCCCTGGTCGTCGAAGCCGTGGGTCATCTCATGACCGATAACAACGCCGATAGCGCCGTAGTTGAATGCATCGTCTGCCGACATATCGAAGAACGGATATTGCAGAATGCCCGCCGGAAAACAGATCTCATTGGAGGACGGGTTGTAATAGGCATTGACGGTCTGCGGCGTCATGTACCATTTCTGTTTATCCACTGGTTTCTCGAGGAAACTGAGGCTATAGTCCTGCTCGAACTTGGCTGCGCGCATGAGGTTGTCGTAATACGTATCCTGCGGGTCGATACGCAATCCGCTATAGTCGCGCCACTTGTCAGGATAGCCGATTTTAACGGTAAACGCCGACAGCTTCTCCAGCGCTTTTTGCTTGGTTTCATCGGACATCCATGCTACATTGCTGATACGTTCACCGAGCGATTTCTGCAGGTTGCGCACGAGCGCCAGCATACGCTCCTTGTTCTCTTCGGGGAAATACTCCTTCACATACATCTGTCCGACAGCTTCGCCCAGCGTACCGTTCACGATATTCACGGCGCGTTTCCACAGCGGCGACGGTTCTTCTTTGCCGCTCAATATCTTGCCATAGAAATTGAAACTGAGCATATAGATATCATCACTCAGATAAGCGGCTGCGCCGTCCATTACCTGCCATGCAAAGAGCGTCTTCAGGTCTTCCAGCGGTTCATCAGCCAGCATACGTCCGGCTTCCTGCATATGACGCACCTGGCCTACGGAGATACAAGTCGGCTGAATGCCCATAGCGCCGAAATAGGTTTTCCAATCCAGTTGGGGAACGAGTTGCTGCAAGGAGTCGATCGACATCTTGTTGTAGTTGGTCTGCGGATCGCGCAGTTCGACATTGTTCAGGGCAGCGGTTGCGAGACGAGTCTCCAAGCGAAGAACGGTTTGCGCACGCGCCGAAGCCTCGGTGAAACCGAACATTTCGAACATTTTCTCCATATATTTCAGATACTCGCGGCGTACCATCTGCGTATGCTCGTCCTGATCGAGATAATACTCCTTTTCACCGAGTGCGAAGCCAGCTTGCGCCTCATTGAGGATGTTAAGGCTCGAATTCATCGCATCGGCATCCACATACATCGCCCATAGGCCATATTCCATCGCCTTGCCAAGACGCATCGACAGTTCGTCTCGCGACGAGATATTCGCGATTTCAACGAGCGAACGACGCAACGGCATATCGGCTTCCCTGTTGCGGCGGGCGGTATCCATCGCCAGATTATACAGGTCGCCTATCTTTTGTCCGATGGAACCGGCAGTTTGCGGCTTTGAAGCGATTCCCTGAATGAGTCCGTTGACCTGCTTTAGATTATTCAGCGCCAACTGGTCGAACGAACCGAAACGGCTGTATTCGGGCGTAAGCGGGTTTTGAGCCATCCAGCCGCCGCAAGCATACTGATAGAAGTCCTGCTGCGGAGCCACCGAACGGTCGAGATTCTCGGATTTGATTCCCACAGAGCGCTGGGAAGAACAAGCGGTAAGAACAGTAGCCATAATAAAGAGTGAAAGTTGAAAGTTGAAAGTTGAAAGGATTCTTCTCTTGAAGAATAAAAATGGATTTTTTTTCATATTTTTCTTGTTTTTTTATCGTTTTGGGCTGCAAAATTACAAAATAATTTTGATATATGCAAATAAAAAACGAAAATTCGTACTTCGAGGACACCGACACGGCAGAGCCGTCCCACCTCGAAAATAGTTCTTATCTCGCCTAAAAGGCTCGAACGATTATCACGCACTAACGTGCAAATAGCAATTTTTTTCCAAAAAAAATCACTTTTATACAAGCAAAGCGTCATTTTTATAGAAAAAAACTTGCGTATTTCGTTATTTTGTTGTATCTTTGCGCGATTTTTTGGGCAAAGAATAATGATTAATGAATAATGAATATTTAAAATCAATATATTTTATGATAATTGACAAATTAGAAAATGCGGATCTGTACTACGAAAGTGTACCGGGATTCGAACGATTCATGCAGTTCTTCAACGACAATGATTTGGAGGAACTGCCTGCATGCAAGATTTATTTAGACGGACAAGATCTGTACGTCAACATTCAGGATTTCAAGGGCAAAGAGGAAGCCAACTGCCGCATGGAGGCGCACAAGGACTATCTGGACATCCAGATTCCGCTTGGCGACTCAGAAACGATGGGTTGGAAGGCGCAAGTGGATTGCGAAGACGTGACCCAGGACTACGACGAGGGAAAAGACGTGGAGTTCTACGGTGACAAAGCCTCCGTCAAATTCGTTGTGCCGAAAGGTCACTTTGCGGTATTCTTCCCTTCGGATGCCCACCAGCCGGGAATAGCTCCGGGCAAAACGTACAGAAAACTAATCGTTAAATCACGTGTGAACCAATAAGCAAAAGAGATGACAAGTATAGCACACAAGCAACTGAAACTTGTAGAAAACGATCCCTACTTGGCACCCTATGCCGATGCTATCCGCGGACGCTACGATTATGCCAAGAGTAAAGAATTTGAACTGACCAACGGGCTGGAACTGAAGGAATGGGCAAGCGGTCATCTGTATTTCGGTCTGCATTCCACGAAGCAGAACTGGATACTGCGCGAATGGGCTCCGAACGCCACCGCCATCTATATCAAAGGCGACATGAACGGCTGGGAGAAAGACGAAGCCTACCGCATGCAGCCCGTCGGCAACGGCAACTGGGAAATCGTGCTGCCCAAACGTGCGATGAAGCACGGACAACTGTTCAAACTGCTGGTAGAATGGCAAGGCGGATGGGGCGAGCGCATCCCGAGTTACGCCAAACGCGTAGTACAGGACGAACAGACCAAGATATTCTCCGCCCAGGTATGGGACGAGAACTACCACTGGCGCAACCGAGGCAAAGCCATTCAGAACCGCAAATCCGGCTTGTTTATCTACGAATGCCATATCGGCATGTCGTCGGAGCAAGAGAAAGTAAGTACCTACGAGGAATTCCGCACCCAAGTGCTGCCGCGCATTGCCGAGTTGGGCTACAACTGCATCCAGATCATGGCCATTCAGGAGCACCCGTATTACGGATCGTTTGGATACCACGTGTCGAATTTCTTCGCTGCCAGCAGCCGTTTCGGCACGCCGGAAGAGCTGAAAGCACTGGTAGATGACGCCCACGGACGCGGACTGTTGGTTATCATGGATCTGGTACATTCCCACGCCGTGAAGAACGAGTTGGAAGGTCTTGGCAACTTTGACGGTACGCCTTATCAGTACTTCCACGACGGCGGTCGCCGCGAACACCCTGCATGGGACTCGCTCTGCTTCAACTACGGCAAGAACGAAGTGCTCCATTTCCTGTTGAGCAACTGCCGCTACTGGCTGGAAGAATACGACTTCGACGGTTTCCGCTTCGACGGCGTGACATCGATGATGTACCTGAGCCACGGTTTGGGAGAGGACTTCAACGGCTACGGCTCGTACTACAACGGCAACGAAGACGGCGACGCCATCATGTACCTGACACTCGCCAATAAACTGATTCACGAAGTGAAGCCGCGCGCCATCACCATAGCCGAGGACATGTCCGGCATGCCTGGCTTGGCACAACCGATACAGGACGGCGGCATGGGATTTGATTTCCGTCTGGCGATGGGTATTCCCGATTTCTGGATCAAATATATCAAGGAAGTGCGCGACGAGGACTGGAAAGCCGGTCATATCCTCTACGAGATGACCAACCGCCGCGAAGACGAGAAGACGATCAGCTACTGCGAGTCGCACGACCAAGCGCTTGTGGGCGACAAGACCATCATCTTCCGGCTGATAGATGCCGACATGTACTGGCACTTCGAGCACGGTCATTCCACCTATATGGTGGATCGCGGTATCGCGCTGCATAAGATGATCCGGCTTATCACGGCATCCACCATAAATGGCGGATACTTGAACTTCATGGGCAACGAGTTCGGCCATCCGGAATGGATTGATTTCCCGCGCGAGGGAAACGGCTGGAGCTGCAAGTACGCCCGTCGTCAGTGGAGTCTGGTGGATAATCCGAACTATTTCTTCTCCGACCTGAACCGTTTCGACCACGACATGGTTCAACTGCTGACGAAGAAGATTCTGATTCAGAAAGACAAGTACGGCAAACACCTGCCATGGGTAATGAAACTGTGGGACAACGAAGGTGATCAGGTGGTAGCCTATATGCGTGACAAACTGTTGTTTGTCTTCAACTGGAACGGCAGCAAGTCGTTTGACGGCTACGGCATGCTGGTTCCGGAAGGCAAGTATCAGGTAGTACTCAACACCGATGCCACAAAGTACGCCGGCTTCGGGCTGAACGACGACTCGGTAGAGCATTTCACCGAGCACGACGGACTCTACGCCAAGGACGGCAAAGGCTGGTTGCGACTCTACCTGCCGGCACGTTGTGCCATGGTATTGGAGAAAGTGGATTGATCAAATTGAAAATTGAAAATTGAAAATTGACCGGATTAGGCTCCGGAGCTATACAATGCAAAGTAGAACTATTTTATATATCCTCGTGGCAGGAGTGCTGCTATGCGGATGCGGGAAGACGGAGAAACGCACGCTGCGGGAGCAGTTTGTGGAGATTGACTCTGTGCTGTCGGAAGAATACGTGGCTGCCGATGCCCGCGGCGACCAAGCCGCCATGGATTCCATTGAGCAGGAATATACCAACCAGCTGTTTAACCTCATCGTCACCAACAAGGACGAAGAAGGCATTGACTCGCTGGTGATGTTCTGTTTCCGCAACTTCTCCAACGAACAGAAAGACAGCATCCTGCAAGTATTGCCTCCGATCGTCATGCAAGGCGAAATAATGCAAGCGCTGGTTCGCAAGCATGAGGTGGAGAAAGCCACTTCGGAAAGCAATCCGTATCGCGAGATAATTGGCGAACAACCCGATGGAACCGAACTGAAACTGAGTGAACTGGTCGGCAAGACCGAGTACGTGCTACTGGATTTCTGGGCGACCTGGTGCGGACCATGCTGCCGCTTGCTGCCCAACCTGAAAGAACTGTACGACAGCCTGCCGGAAGGAAGGCTGGAAGTGCTGGGCGTCAACTGCGACGAAGACCAAGAGGCCTGGCGCGAGATGATTGATGACAAACAACTCACATGGCGCCATATCTCCGTCGGAAACGGCAAACAAAACCCGGCATACGAACTATACGGCGTAGAGGGCATTCCGACCACTATCCTTCTAAATCGTGAGGGCAAAATCATCCACCGCAGCTACGGCGACGAGGAAGCGATTCGGAGAATAGTCGTTGGTCGTTAGTCGTTAGTCGATAGTCAAAAGTCGATAGTCAAGAGTAACCATAAAATTTTAAAAAATATGAGAGTAATTATTCAACCTTCGTATGACCTGCTCAGTCAGTGGGCTGCGAATTATGTTGCAAAACGAATTAACGAGTTCGAACCCAAAGAGAGTAATCCGTTTGTATTAGGTCTGCCGACCGGCTCATCGCCGCTGGGTATGTACCACGAACTGATCAAACTGAACAAAGCCGGAAAAGTATCGTTCCGCAACGTGGTAACGTTCAACATGGACGAGTATGTCAACCTGCCGGAAGAACACCCCGAAAGCTATCACAGCTTCATGTGGAACAACTTCTTCAGCCACATCGACATCCGCAAAGAGAATGTCAACATACTGAATGGCAATGCCAAAGACCTGCAAGCCGAGTGCGCACGCTATGAGGCAAAAATCAAGAACTCCGGCGGTATCCATCTGTTCCTCGGCGGCATCGGTCCCGACGGACATATCGCTTTCAACGAGCCGGGTTCTTCACTCTCGAGCCGTACACGCAAGAAAGAGTTGACCACCGACACCATCATCGCCAACAGTCGCTTCTTTGACAACGACGTCAATCTGGTGCCCAAGACAGCACTCACCGTAGGTGTCGGCACCGTAATGGATGCGCAGGAAGTACTTATCATGGTGAACGGTCACGGCAAGGCACGCGCCCTGCAGCACGCCATCGAAGAGCCTATTAGCCATATGTGGACCGTATCGGCTCTGCAGATGCACCAGCACGGTATCATCGTCTGCGACGAGGCTGCCTGCGACGAGCTGAAAGTGGCTACGTTCAACTACTTCAAGGACATTGAGAAAAACAATCTGGATCCCACTTCGCTGCTGTAATGCTACAGATTTATAACACGTTGAGTCGCACCAAAGAGGTGTTCCGTCCGTTACAGGAAGGACACGTAGGCATGTATGTCTGCGGTCCGACCGTCTATGGCGACGCCCACTTGGGACATGCCCGTCCGGCTATCACGTTCGACCTGCTGTACCGCTACCTGACTTATCTGGGATACAAGGTACGCTATGTCAGGAACATCACCGATGTGGGACACCTGGAGCACGATGCGGATGAAGGCGAGGACAAGATAGCCAAGAAAGCCAGGCTGGAGCAACTGGAGCCGATGGAAGTAGTGCAATACTACACCAACCGCTACCACCGAGACATGCAGGCGCTGAATGTGCTACCGCCCTCTATCGAGCCGCATGCCAGCGGTCATATCATCGAGCAGATCGCGTTTGTACAGAAGATACTGGATCACGGATATGCCTATGTCTCGAACGGCAGTGTCTATATGGACGTGGAGAAGTTTGCCAAGGATTTCCCGTACGGCAAGTTGTCCGGCCGCAACCTGCAAGACATCGTGACCGAGACACGCGAACTGGACGGACAGGACGAGAAGAAGCACAGTTACGACTTTGCCCTGTGGAAGAAAGCGGCGCCAGAGCATATCATGCACTGGCCGAGTCCGTGGTCGGAAGGTTTTCCCGGATGGCATATGGAGTGTTCGGCTATGGGCACGAAGTATCTGGGCGAACAGTTTGATATCCACGGCGGCGGAATGGATCTGATGTTTCCGCACCACGAGGCTGAGATAGCTCAGTCGTGCGCCGCTTTGGGACATGACACCGTCCACTACTGGATGCACAACAACATGATTACCATCAACGGCAAGAAGATGGGCAAGAGCTACAACAACTTCATCACCCTGGAGCAGTTCTTCCGCGGTGAGCATGAGTTGCTCTCAAAGCCCTTCTCGCCGATGACCATCCGCTTCTTCATCCTGCAGGCGCACTATCGCTCGACGGTTGATTTCTCGTCGGAAGCACTTGAGGCAGCCGAGAAAGGACTGCAACGCATGCAGGAAGCCTATGCACGGCTACTGAAGATACAGCCGTCAGCCGCCAGCGATCAGCAGTCAGCAGAACTGGCTTCAACGCTACGCCAACGTTGTCAAGAAGCGATGGACGATGACCTGAGCAGCCAGTTGGTGATTAGCGAACTGTTTGAATCGGCCCGCACCATCAATACCATTTGGGACGGCAAGGGCACGATATCGGAAGCCGACCTCCGTGAACTGCGCGAGACGTGGAAGACGTTTGCAATAGATATTTTAGGCCTGGAACTGGAGGGCAACGATGCCGGTAACGAAAAACAGACTGCCGCCTACAAAGGAGCTGTGGACTTGTTGCTGCAGATGCGTCTCGAAGCCAAGCAAGCCAAAGACTGGACCACAAGCGACCGTATCCGAAACCAGTTGACGGCTCTCGGATTCCAGATAAAAGACCAGAAAGACGGATTTGAGTGGACGCTTTAAGTCCCGATGAAACCGGACTAATGTTGCGGAGTTGATGCCCCTGTTGAGGCGTCAACTTCTTTTTTTTGCTTCTCAGGAGGCGTCGTAGTGGCCGGTTTGCCTATCTTGATAAAGGCTTTCTGCAATGTCGGTATATCCGTCTTCTGCGCATCAAAAGTGACCACGACGGTCTTGGTCTTCAAATCGCAACGGATATCCTTCACGCCTTTCTCATAGGCGATATTCTTCATCACCTTGTCGCAACAGCCCTGACAATGCAGATCGACATAGAATGTGACGGTTTGTTTCTGCGGCTTGGCATTCAGCCCAAGCATAGGCAGCATAGCCAGCAGGATAATAAGCAGCTTTTTCATATTGCATAAATGTTTTTAGAATCCGAAAAGAGTCCCTAGCTGATAGACAGCAAACGAGAGCAGCCATGCCAACAGGAGCGACTGAACAACCATATACCACGCCCAGCCACGACTTGTCTCGCGACGCAGCGTCATGACGGTTGCCACGCATGGGAAATAGAGCAGCACAAAGAGCATAAAACTATAGGCAGTCAGCGGCGTGAATGCTCCTGATATATCTCCGCCGTACAGGATAGCCAGCGTCGAAACGATGGCTTCCTTGGCAGGAAGACCCGTGAGCAGACAGACAGCCATCTGCCAGTCGAAGCCGAGCGGAGCCAATGCCGGAGCAACAGCCCGACCAATCATTGCCAGATAGGAATTCTCCACATCGCCTACCGACTGCATCGGGAAATACTCCAGCGCCCATATGATGACACTCGCCCACAGGATTACGGTGGCTATCTTCTGCAAGTAGTCGGCCACACGCTCCCATATATGCGCTCCCAGTTTGCGCCACGATGGCAGACGGAAGTCGGGCAACTCGTTCACAGAGTCGTCATCCGGTTTGCGGAACCAACGGGTGTGCTTCATGATCAGGGCAAACAGAATGCCCATGCCGACACCTATCATATAGAGCGAAAGCATTACCAGCGCCTTGTGACGCGGGAAGAAAGCATCCACAAACAGCATATACACCGGCAGACGTGCCGAACAGGACATAAAGGGCACCATGAGCATGGTGAGTGTCCGATCCTTGGGATCCTTGATGTCGCGCGCAGCCATGATAGCCGGCACGTTGCAGCCGAAGCCCATAAGCATCGGTACAAAGCTGCGCCCATGCAGACCGACGCCGTGCATGATATTATCCATCAGATACGCCTCACGCGACATATAGCCCGAGTCCTCCATAAGGCTGATAAAGAAGAACAGGATAATGATATTCGGCAAGAATGCCAATACCGCACCCACTCCTTGCAGGACACCATCTATGAGCAACGATGTCCACCATGCGTCAGGCAAACCGCCATGTGCCAACCCGCACAGCCAGTCGATGCCGTCGGCTATCCATTGCTGCGGATAAGCCCCCAGCGTAAACGTACACTCAAAGACGGCATAGAGAATCAGTATCATGATGGGAAAACCGATCCAACGGTTGGTCAGGATCTTATCGATTCGCTCCAGACGTGTCTGATGACGGTCGTTCTTGGCATGGCGCAAGGTCTGATTGAGCACACCGTGCACATACGCTTCGTAGGCGGCATCGTCACCCAGATCACGCATGTGGTAAATCGGGTGAGCCGTGGAGACAGGCTTGTGTATCGTATTCTCCACGACATCCAAGCACTCGGATAACCCGTAGTTTTGGCGCACAGAGACACGACATGCCGGAACACCAATCAGTTGCTCCAACTTGGAGATATTCAGCGAATGGTCGGTCTTCAGCAGCAAGTCATAGCGCCCGATAGCCAGAACGATTTTCTCCTGCTCGTCAATGATATGCGGAGTGAGCATAAGCGACTCCTCCAGACGCGTAGAATCCACCACCTGAAGCACCACGTCATACGTATGGCCGTGCAGCTGGTCAGGATCGTGCACCTCGACAAACTCAATGTCGTGGGCATCCGGGGCATTGTGCGCCTTGCGTTGCTCAACCAAGTCTTGCAACGCCCGGCTCAACGAACTCTTACCGCTCTGCGGCAAGCCAATGACTGCTATTTTATGCCGTTCACTCATTACATTTCGGATTCGGCTGCAAAATTACTGCTTTTTCGCGACATACGCAATACCTATTTGTGGGTATTTTACAAAAAAAGCCGCCAGACGTAGTATCTGGCAGCTTCCAATAATACAAATTTCATCGTTGTGACCCCGCTGGGACTCAAACCCAGGACCTTCAGAACCGGAATCTGACGCTCTATTCAACTAAGCTACAGGGCCCCGCGTTCGGTTAGCCGAACGCGTATATTGTTTTTACCTCCTGCTGCCAAGGGCGATGAGGATGTAATATACCAGTGTGGCAAGTGATGCCAAGGCAGCAACAACGTAGGTATATGCCGCACTATGAAGTGCATCGCTGGCCATCTGTGTAGTATGATTGTCGGTGATACCCGCTTCGCGAAGCCATTCTACCGCGCGTCGGCTGGCATCCACCTCAACCGGCAACGTAACAAACGTAAACAATGTCGTTAAAGCATACAATCCGATGCCCGCCCACAGCAATTGCGGGAACGTTTTAATCATTAGCATACCTGCCAATATCACCCACATCGTCCACTTGTTTGAGAAACTCACTACGGGCACCAAAGCTGAACGCAGTTTCAGGGGCGCATAAGCACGTTCGTGCTGCACGGCATGGCCGCACTCATGGGCTGCCACGGCGGCAGCTGCCACATTGGCAGAGCTATACACCGACTCTGACAGATTGACCGTCTTGGTAGCAGGGTTATAATGGTCGGTCAAATGTCCGGATGTGCATGTTACCTTCACATCCATGATGCCGTTTTCACGCAACATTTTCTCCGCCACTTGTGCACCGGTAAGGCCAAGAGGTATCTTCGAGTATTTCTTGAATTTGCGCTCCAGACTAGCACTTACGAGCCAACTCAGAAGTGCAAAAACACCAAATATAATCCAATAAAAATACGACATAACTCTTTCTAAAATAATCGTTTATAACTTCTACACACCTTACATTCCCCATACAGGAACAGCGAGAAGCGGTGCATATCAAAATTATTTACACGGTAGGCCTTGATCGCATTGGCAATCGGCTTGCTCGAGAACTTCAACTCTCGTCCGCATCGCGTGCAAAACAGTTGTATCGTGTTGCTTTTACCTGCTAAAATTTCATATTTTGCATGCTCGCGTGTTGAGTCCCTATTGACTGTATGCAAAATCCGTGCCTTAACGAACAGCCGGATAATATTATATACCGAAGCCGTGGATACACGTTCTACGGAGGCGGCCTCTATCAGTTGCGCCGCAGTAAAAGGCTGTTCCAATCCGCACACTACACGAAGTACAATATTGCGCACCTCCGAATGACGCATACTGCAGGCTGCTACGTACTCATCCAAGCGTCGCTTGAGTTCCTGATATTTACCTTCCGCAGTGTTTGGCAGCTTCATCTCAAATCTAAATCTCCTTTATGTAAGCGCGGCGACGCTTATGCTGTTTGTGGTCGAACTGCGTAAAGTTAGCGATATTCTTGTTGTTTGTCTCCAGGATGGACGTGGTCTCCAGTGTACTGACGTCGTACTTGGCAAAATACGGCAACAAGTCCTGGAAGAAGAGCGAATTGACACCCTTGTCCTGATAATCAGGACGAACGGCGATAAGCAGCAAGTTGACACATTCTATCTTCTTGGCTTTCAGTGCCTTCAGGATATGATACCAACCGAACGGGAACAGATGACCTCCGCATTTGCGCAATGCCATGGATATATCCGGCATGCTCACCCCTACACCAACCACCTCGTCTTTCTCATTCACAACGACACAGACAAAGTCGAAATTCAGAATGGGGAAGTACATCTTCTTGTAGTAGTTCTTCTGATTCTGGGTCATCGGCTGGAAGTTATAGAGCTTCTGATAAGCCTCGTCGATCACGTCCATATACTGGATTCCGTACTTCTTTTCCAGTTCGCGCGCGTTCTTTACTTTATCCACGCGCACGTGCGAGCGCGTTTTAACAATCTCGGCAATACGATCCAGACGTTCGGGACATGTCTTTGGCGGATAGACCTGCATCTCAATCCAGTCTGCTTCTTTGACCAAACCGTAGGCATCCACATGCTTTACGTAATAGGGGTAGTTGTACAACGAAGCCATCGGCGCCAGATACTCGTATCCCTCCAGGAGCAATCCCTCATGGTCAAAGTCGGTAAAGCCGACAGGACCGTTCAGCGCCTCCATTCCCCGTGCTTTTCCCCACTCCGCCACCTTGTCCAGCAAGGCTCGCGACACTTCCATATCATCCACAAAGTCGAACCAGCCGAAGCGAACATGCTTGTTCTGCCAGCGTTCGTTCGCCCGATGGTTGATAATACCGGCTATACGGCCTACGGCTTTTCCGTCGCGGTAAGCCATAAACAACTGATAGTCACTAACCTCCAGCGCCGGGTTCTTCTCACGGTCAAAACAGTTCATCTCGTCGAAGAACAAAGGCGGGCAGTAGTACTGACAGTCCCGATAGAGGCAGTTGGCAAACTCGATGAATTCACGCAACTCGCGCCTGGTATGTATCTCGCGTATTTCTAAAGCCATGGTTCAAAGTGCCGCTTTCTAAGCATAAAAGGGGACTACCGCTTGGTAGCCCCTTCTTATTATATGATAGGGTTTGTTTTCAGGCGAGCTTATTCACATGGAGAGCCAACTTCGACTTGAGGTTAGCTGCCTTGTTCGTGTGAATGATATTACGCTTAGCCAGTTTGTCCAACATGGAGCTAACCTTTGGCAGTGCTTTAGCGGCCTCAGCCTTGTCAGTCGTAGCACGCAGGTCACGAACTGCGTTGCGAGTAGTCTTTGCGTAATAATGGTTGTGCGCCTTACGAGCAGCCGTTTGGCGAATGCGCTTCAAAGATGATTTATGATTTGCCATCTTGTTGTTTTAAAAATTTAACTATGTTTTACCTTAATTTACCAGTAGTCCATAGGGGAGTCGAACCCCTCTTTAGAGAATGAAAATCTCTTGTCCTAGCCGATAGACGAATGGACCAATCCAACGAAAAAGCGTGCAAAATTACTGCTTTTTATTGAAATACGCAAATTTTTTGAAGAAAAAACGCATTTTTTTTCATCTTTATTGCATATTTCACAGAAAAGTTGTACCTTTGCACCCCGAAATAATCCACTATGAGGCATTTTTTATCTGTCATACTGCTTTTGAGCACGCTTTGTTTGTGGGCGCAGCAACCGGCTAATCAGCGGGAGGATAATTCCTTCTTTGACCCGACACGCAAACAAGAGAAAGTTGAGGAATATCATTTTGCTGTAGAGTACCGCCTTGAGGCAGGCTATTTGCAAAACCAGCAACGCAGTGTCAACCAGACGTACGCGGACGTCTATTTGCATGGTGCGCGTGTAGGCGCGACGTTTACCTTCCTGTTGCCACGTCACTTCTCGATGCAGACAGGTTTGCTGTATTCTATCGCATACGGCCGCCAACAGCAGCACTGGCGTTCACAGGATGCACCCAGCGTGCAAGAGGAATATATCCAGCACCGCATTCTGGAACACAACCTGACTATTCCCATACGTTGTTTTTACTCTATTCCGGTCTGGAAACAACTCAACCTGTTCGTCTATGGCGGTCCGCAACTGCAAATCGGTTTAGCCGAGAACGACTATCTGCAGAAACATCTGAGCCAGAAGACCGAAGCATGGTTGCAGGCGCAGAACATTCCCACCGAGCCATACGACCGCATGCAAGCCGAGCTGTGGCGCGCGAATATACAGATGGGAGTAGGCGGCGGAATAGAATGGGACCGTTACCGGTTGCAAGCCGGTTACGATTTCGGGCTTAACAATCTTGTACGCCAGAAACTGATGAACAACCAGCATATGTGGGAATGGGGCTGGTACACCTCGTTCAGTTACCGCTTTTAATTGCCATCACGCAGTAACACACACACCTTATTATATATCATGATACGATATATCAATCGCCGGGATTCAGATTGCTATAAGTGGGATTCGGAATGTGCAAAAGATAATCTGCCTTTGTGGGTTGCAGACATGGATTTTGAAGCGGCGCCGGCTATACTTCGGGCGCTGAAGAAGCGCGTCGATCACGGCGTGTTCGGCTATCAACATGTTCCCGATTGCTATTTCGAGGCTGTTCGCTCGTGGTTTGAGCGTCGCCACCACTGGACAGGAATCACTCCGGAGAACACGATTCCTACGATAGGCGTAGTACCTGCCGTAGCGGCCGTGCTCCGCGCGATGGCCCGTCCGGGAGACAAGGTGCTGATGCACACGCCCGCCTACAACTGTTTCTTCCGCTGTCTGGACAATGCCGGTTGCCGCTTGGTCGAGTCGCCGCTGATATGCCGCAATGCCCATTATGAGATAGACTGGAAAGACATGGAGCAGAAACTCCCGGGCTGCAAAGCGCTCCTTCTCTGCAATCCTCACAACCCGACCGGACGCATCTGGACTCGAGACGAACTGAGCCGTTTGGCGGAAATGTGCCGACGGGAACATGTCTTTGTCATTGCCGACGAGATCCACTGTGAGTTTGCTTTTCCCGGACAGGAATATACGCCGTTTGCCACGATTGCGCAGGATGACTATTTCTGCGTTTGCACGTCTCCTTCCAAGGCTTTCAACATTGCCGGACTGCAATGCGGCAACATCTACTGCGCGAACGAACAGGCGCAGGCGGCTATCCGTCAGGCCGTAGATGCCAACGAGGTGGGAAACATCAACTGTCTGGCCGTTTATTCGCTGATGGCGGCATACAACGAGAGCGAGCAATGGATCACAGAACTGATGCAACTCGTCTATGGCAACTGGTGCTTTATCCGCGAGTTCATACGGGAGAACAACCTTCCGCTTTCGCTCACTGAGATGGAAGGCACCTATCTGGCATGGGTAGCATTGCCGGAAGGCACGTTATCCGCCGGTTTCTGCGAGGCCTTGGCCAAAGAGCAACATGTGCTCTTCAATCCGTCAGACATGTACGGCACAGAAGGATTCATCCGCATCAACATGGCGACCTCGCGCGAAATGCTTGCCGAAGCCATGCAGCGTATGAAGAACTATCTTGCGAACCACTGAGCCATTTATTGCAGCTGCTCCATGAGCAACTGAATAAAGGCGTACGACTTGGTGAATGCTTCTGCTGTAGCCAGAGGCATCTTGCCGCGTTCGTTGTACGGATAGCGGTCTGCCAACAGCCATTGCTCTGCCGGCAGCGGAGCGCCGGAAGCGGTCTTGAAGAGCATGTTCACCACTCCCTTGTCGGTCTTCACTATCTCATAGTATTGCAGGCTGACAGTTATTTCCGCCTCGCCTTTCGAGGCAGTAAACGTGATTAGCGGGCGCAGGCACAGATGGAACCGATAGAAACCGCCTACCTGGCTCGCAACGCTGAACAGATAGCACTCGGCCTGCACCACTCCCGCATCCGCATCTTCGCTCAAGATGGTATCCGTATGCTGTTTAGCCAAAACTAACAGCCGCTCATATACCTGGGCGGCATCCAAATCCTTGAAGCGCAAGGTAGCCGTATAGGTATAGCCGCCTTCATCGTCCATCTTCAGCACAGGCTTGATAGACATCGCCGCCTCTTTCCAGCGGTTGCGATACTGCTCTTTGGCGTACTTGTTCACTTCGTCGAGACCGACCTTCTGAGCCGTTGCAGGCATGCTCACGAGCCATGCAAAGGCACATGCCAAAACTATTCCGAATACCTTTTTCATCATTTTCTCCTCACGTTTTCAATCCAATAAATCCAAGCCGACAATGCCGGGAACACAGGTACCAGCCAACTGATCATCGCCTCCGTATTCCAGCCTCCGGCATAACGATAGCGCCAGAAGAGCACAAACGAGTGCACGCCAAGAATCATCAGCATGACAGCGCTATAGGCCGCCAGCACACCGACGATACCCAGCACCTCGGAACTGAAATGCTCGTAATGGGTGCGCACACAGCAAGCCAGCCAGACGATGAGCAGCAGAAGCAGGAAGATGTGGTAATAGTTGTTGGTGTAACACATGCCTATGCCGTTCTGGTAATAACGTTGATCAACCAGGCTCCAAATCACCGGCACTGTATATGCGACAGCCATCAGAAGCGTCAGCCACTTATGGCCGGTATGCAGTTTCGGCAGACGCCGACGCTGTGTATATAACACAGTTCCGAGCATCAGAATCAGCAACAGTTTCACCATTACCCAGAACGAACGATATACCAAATAGCGTAACGAGTGATGGGCAAAATAGGCATAGATACTGTCGTACAAAGGTGTCATAAACACTACTTGCTGAATCAGCAGCAGCACAGCCAAAACGATGGCTACAATAGCAGTCTTTTTCATATTATTCATGTTTTACTTCATTCTTGATTTGGCGCAGGAACCACTCCGGGAAAGCGATGCGGTCAGGACCTTCCGGTTGCCCGTATTCATTGCGTTTGAATTGTCCGTTCTCCTCTTTGCGTTCCTGTCCGTCGATATATTTCACTTGCAGATATGTCAGCAGTTCTTTCCAATCGCTCATGAGCGCAGCCGTCTGTTCGGCGGCATAGCGGTTCATGACGGCCTGTTGTGCTTCGGCTGTCGGCTGTGCCTCCACTTCGCTGTCGATACGGGCGATAGCGTTGTTGAACTCTTCGTCCCAACGCTGCTGGTGCTTCCGTATCTCCGGCTTCATCTTTTCGTACTTGGTGTATGCCCAGTTGGCTACCAGGTTGAATTGCCACCATGCACTGGTCGCACTGTAGGTGTATAAGTCGCCGTTGCCCTCGCGGAAAGCTTCGGGCACTTCGGTCATACGGCTGTAGAACGGCACGTAGCAACTGCATGCCGCATCGTCCACGCCGAACCAGAAGATACCGCCGGCTTTGCTGTCCCGCCTCATCTGGCTGACATAGCTCCAGCCTGTCTGCTGGGTGGCTGTCGGACGCTGATAGCAATAAGCCACGGAATCCAGTTTGAAGAGCAGTCCGCCATAGCGCAACTTACTGTGCCACGGACCGGCAGCCTGGCCTTCCGTGATGTCGAGCGGCGTACCTTGATACTCGTCGCGCATACATTCCTTCAAGTCCTGTACACTCACCTTGCGATCCGGACGGATATAGAGCGGCATTCGCTCACCCGGGTCTTTGCCGCCACTCTCCACAAAGGTCTTGGCAGAAGCAAAATCCAGATAGCGATCCACGTCGGCAAAGTGGTTGAAGAAGCTCCATACGCGCGCTTCGCAAGCGTAGAGGCCGGAGAAGTCGTAGGGGTTGTAGGCCTCCTGGAACGAGAAATCGGCATCTTTTCCCGTGAAATAGCCTTTCTTGCGGGCAAAAGAAACAACGTTCTTGGAGTAGAGCCAGTTCTCTTTGTCGCGGAAATTGATTTGCTGGATACGTGCCTGGTTGGCGTGGCCGCATATCATGTCGTCCGGCACGCGCGTAGCCACCCAAACAACGGTGTTCTTGCCCTTGCCGGTGCCGATCATCTCCATGATCCAGACCTCGTCGGGATCGGCTATCGTGAATGTCTCGCCACTGCTGGCGTAGCCGTACTTGGTAGCAAGGTCGGTCATGCATTTCAGTGCCTCGCGAGCCGTCTTGCTGCGTTCCAGAGCGATGTATATCAGGCTACCGTAGTCGATGCCTTGATCGCCCTTCAGTTCTTCGCGACCGCCCCAGGTTGTCTCACCGATAGTGACCTGGTGTTCGTTTTGGTTACCTACTACCGAATAGGTGTGTGCCACCTGCGGTATCTGTCCGAGCGGCTTGCCCGTATCCCAGTCCACGACGTCGCGCATCGCCCCTTTTGGGTAGTCGGCAGCCGGACTGAAACGCAGAAATCCGTATAGTGCATAACTGTCGGCGGCATAGGTCACGATGGTCGATCCGTCAGCTGACGCCGCCTTGCCTACAATGAAATTCGTACACGCCAGCACACAAGAGGCGGGTACAAGCAACAATAACAATACTATTGCGACAATTGATTTTTTCATACTTATAATCTTCAATTTTTCAAATCTTCAATTTTTCAAATCTTCCATTCGTCGGGCTGCTTTCTTCAGGGCAATCTCGTATGCCTTGCGGTAGTACTTGAAGAACTTGCTCCATTCAGCCCGTTTGGCAATCGCCGCCGCAGCGCGACGTGCGCGCGAGATCTGCGCCGGTGTATATTCCATCATCTGTATCAGGCTCTCGGCTATCTGGTCGATGACGTAGAGGTAGTTGCTGTCTGTTCGCGGAATGACGACGACGCCTTTCTCCAGTCCGACAACGCCCGTGTCCACCCAAGCGCCGAAGCCCGCAAGGTCGGTCGTGATAGTCGGCACATGGAATGCGACCGATTCCAACGGCGTGTAGCCCCATGGCTCGTAATACGACGGGAAGACCGTTGCATCCATGCCGATCAAGAGGTCGTAATATGTCTTCCGGAATAGCGGGTCATCGCCGTTCAGGTAATACGGCACGAACACCACGCTCACCCTGCCGAAACGCATAACCGGTTTGTCCAGATACGGAATCATCACAAAGGCAATCACTTCGCGGTGAACATCCCGATGGTACATCTTTTCGCCCAGCCGCTCCATGGCACGCAGGAAAGCATCGATACCTTTGTTTTTCATTTCCAATCGTCCGGCGATGCAGAGCAACATGGCATCCGGCGGCACGACGCCGCCGAGCTGTTGTCCCGCTACGCGCAACAGGGCTTCGCGGGCTTCCGCACGCTTGCGGTCAAAGGCTTCGCCTGTCGGCACAAAGTCCGGTTCGAAGCCGTTGGGCGTGATGATATCCACCGGCTTGTCGAGCAGCTGTTTGCACTCGCGCGCCGTTATCTCGCTGACCGTGGTAAAGCAGTCCGCCCAGTGCGCAGCCTGTTTCTCCACCGAGTGCTTGCTGACCATGTTCAGTTCCTCCGCCATCTGATCGCCGTGGTATCCCTCAAAATAGTCGTACAGGGGTTTCCCGTTTCCGGCTATCGAGCGTCCTATACCGGTGGCGTGGGTGGTAAAGAGCGTGCCCACTTCCGGACAATGTTCGCGCATATAGAATATCGTGAAAGCCGTCTGCCACTCGTTGGCATGCATGCAGACCTTCGGAAGATTCGGAATATTCTGATTATTCGGAGTATTCTGAGTAATCAGATAGCGATACAGACTCTCCATGACCATGCCGCAGGCATAGCCGAACAGGCACGACTCGTTATAGTCGCCATAGGCGGCATGGCTCATCACGCCGGCTTTCTCCCACGCCCAGGCGAAGATCTGATTCTTGCGTTCCCACATCGCGTCGGCCTTCAGCAGGATAGCTATCGGCTCGCCCGGCACGGTCCAGCGACCCACCCTGATAGGGATTTGAAGATTTGAAGATTCGAAGATTTGATGATTTGAAGATTCGAAGATTCGAAGATCCTTTGTCCATTTCTTGAGAAGCTTCTTGTCTTCCCGGAAATACAGGTCGCTATGTTCGCCGAAGTCGGGTCCGAAGAAGAAGACGCGGTCGGGGTGTTCGCGTTGCATGGAGGCGGCACGCGTAGAGAGGACGGCGTATATGCCGCCGACGCGGTTGCACACCTCCCAACTGGTTTCAAATATGTAATCGGGTTGTATCATGTTAATTATCCACAGCTATTTTGCTGACACCTGCCAGGCGGTTGATGGTTGCCGGCTCTGTCACGAAGCGGTTGTTGTCCGAGCCTACGAGGGGCATGTAGCGCACTTCGTCCGCCGTTGCCCAGTAGATACGGTTGTCCAGGAGGTCGAGCGTCATGGCGCTGCAGTCGGCTGTCTCTATCTGTACGGGGTTGGAGCCGTCTATGGCAGCCACCCACAAACCGTCAGCACGATAGTAAATTTTGAGGGCGGCTATCTTGAATCCCTTGATGCCCGGGAAGGTCGCTTTCAGTTCGCTCAGGCGGAAGGTCTTGCCGTTATAGACCTGCAAAGTATCCTGCTCGGCATCCAACAGCGGCGTGGCGGAGGCGTCGGCTTTCTCGGCTTCGGCACGCTGGCCGAAGATACGCTGGCGGTAGTCGCCCTGCGCATTGCGGAAAAGGACGGAATTGGTCTCACGGTCATCTACGCGGAACGTCTGCTTGATCATCGTCGTGTCGCCGTTCAATACCACGCGCAGCCACACAGGTGCTTCCGCCATGGCATGCGTGAAGTAGAGGCTGAGGCTGCTGCCCTCCAATGACTCGCTCGTCACTTCCGCATACGGCATGTCGGCAGGCAGCATCCACCGGTAACTGACGGCATAACCGTATGGGTTATAGACCATGGCGCGGAACGTGTAGTCACGATAGATGCAGAACGTCGAATCGGAAGCCGAGAACGAAGGTATCGTGTCATAGATCGTTATCTCCTTCGTGCGGGTGAGCGACGACTTGCCGTCCACCTGCAGGGTCACGATATATGTTCCGGGGTTCTTGTAGATGTAGGCGGGCGACTTGGTGGTCGATGTGCCTCCGTCGCCGAACGTCCACGACCATTCTTCGCCTCCGGAAGCGAGGTTGGTGAACTTCACGCTCTTTCCGGCACGCGGCTGCTCGGGCGTATAGGTGAAGTCAACGTCTATCTTCTTGCACGCTATCAGCGCGCAGCAGGTCATCAATATGATTGCAGTTCGTTTCATAATTTGTTCCGGCATTCAGCCAGTGGATATCTTTGTCTCGTCTGAACCAAGTCATTTGTCGCTTGGCGTAGTGACGTGTGTTCTGTTGTATGAGTTCTACGGCTCGTTGGCGGTCGTATTGTCCGTCAAAGCAGGCGAACAGTTCGCGGTAGCCGACGGTCTGCAAGCTGTTTTGTTCCCGCATCGGATAGACGCGTCGTGCCTCTTCTTCCAGTCCTGCATCCATCATCTGCAGCACGCGGCGGTTGATGCGGTCGTACAGTTCTTCGCGCGGACGGTCGAGTCCTATCTTGAGGATGCGAAACGGTCGTTCTGTCTGTCGTCCCTGCCGCAACGCGGTGTAGGTGCCGCCGGTGGCAAGGCACAGTTCCACGCAGTGGGTCAGCCGTGCGGGATTCTGCCTGTCCACGATGTCCCAGTATTCCGGATCCAGACGCGCCACCTCCGCCTGCAACCATTCTATCCCGTGCGCTTCGTACTCGCGGCGCACGCGCTCGCGTACGGACAAAGGCACTTGCGGTATCTCGTCCAGTCCTTTGCACAGCGCGTCGATATAGAGCATCGAGCCGCCGGTCATGACCACCACGTCATGTTCGCGGAACAGCCCGTCGAGCAACTGCAAGGCGTCGCGCTCAAACATGCCGGCGCTGTAGTTCTCCGTCAGGCTGTGCGTTCCGACCATGTAATGCCGCACGCGTGCCTGCTCTTCCGCCGTGGGAGCCGCCGTACCGATGGGCAGTTCGCGGTATATCTGCCGGCTGTCGCAACTGACGATCGGACATCCGTAGCGTTCCGCCACCCGCAACGACAGTTCGGTCTTGCCCACTCCCGTCGGACCAAGTATTAAAACCAATGTTTTATTATTTACCATTTTGTCATTTACCATTCGGTCATTTATTCGGTCATTGAATCATTTAGTCAAATGGCTAAATAGCCAAATGGTAAATAAATGGTACATGGTACATGACCAAATGGTACATAAAATGGTACATCAAAACATACTTCCGTCATCGAAGCTCAGGTCCTGGAAGCCGTCCATGTCCAAATCGTCCATGTCCAATTCATTGTCGCTGAACAGGTCGTCCACGTCCAAGTCGCCCTTGCCGTCTTTGCCCAGGATGGCTTGCATGTCTTCCTCCGAATGCGCCTGTTTTGGCGGACGGCCGGTGGATTCCACGCACTTCACGCCCTTCATCTGCCCGGGCTTTATCTCGCGCAGGCTGCCGAAGAAATAGCGTTCGAACATCGGGTCGAAGATATATATCAGCCGTTGTCCCTGCTCTTTCATCAAGTCGCCGAGGTGCGTTTGCTCCATGGTCATATTGTCGTACTCGAAGTTGGAACCCATCTCGACGAGGGTCACTTCCTGCTCCTTCTCCCAACGGTCGTTGCACATGAAGAACGACGTCATTTGGTCGTCCTTGTAGCCTACCGATTCCAGGATGGCTTTGTGAAAATCCAGAAACGTAGCGTCCGGATCGGCTTCATACACGCGACGGAAATTCTGATCTCCTTCGTCGCACGAAAAAGTAATTCTATATATCATACTTCTTGCGTTTTTTTGCTAAAATTTAATTCGGGTGCAAAGGTACGTTTTTTTTTGCATATATGCAAGAAAAATAATTAAAAATTCACTTTTTCTGCCCGAAAAGGGAAAAAGCAGCGGAAAATCAGCTATAAATGGCATAGCCGGCTATGCCGGCAAGCACGATGAGCAATATCGGGTGACTCAGAAATTCGACCGCTTTACGAATCTTCAAATTTTCCATGACTGATGGCATGATCGTCAGCATTGCCACCACGCCAAAGATGATCCAGCTGACGGGATCGATGAACGTAGTAGGCTTGATGAGCAGCAACGCAGCGGCAGCCACAAGGCCGATCACCGTGAAACGCAACATGCGAAGCGTCTGCTCGAAATAGGGATTGCCGCGGAAGTGGTTGCTGAGCCAGAAATAGGCTTTGCATATGCTGAGCATGATAATCAGGCTCGGCAGGACGATGGCCGTAGTGGCCAATACGCTTCCCCATATGCCGGCCGTGGTATAGCCGACGTACGTGGCGCAGTTGATGCCTATCGGGCCGGGCGTGACTTGGCTGACAGCCACGATATCGACGAACTCCTGTTGCGTCATCCAGCCGTGGCTCTCCACCTCCATCTGAATCAGCGAAAGGATCGCCAGGCCGCCTCCGAAACCGAACAGCCCTATCTTGAAGAACGATATGAATAGTTGCAGGTAAAGCAATGTTTTATGTTTTATGTTTTATGTATGGTGTAATTTTCAATTGTCCATTTTCAATTTTCCATTGTCCATTGTCCATTGTCCATTTTCCATTTTCCATTTTCCATTGTCCATTTTCAATTGTCCATTTTCCATTTCACAACGATGAGTGTGACAATTATGGTAGCCAGAATGACCCACACCGGATTGACATGCCCAAGCCATATCAATAGTGCTACGGCAAGAGATAGCAGCAGCGGTAATGCTGCTTTCGACTTTCGACTTTCTGCTTTCGACTTAGTTGCTGTCTTCGCCATTTTCACCAGCGGTGCAGCAATCAGTGCGACCACGGCGGGACGAATGCCCTTGAAAACCGCTTCCACGGCAGGCAGTTCTTTCCAGTCGCTGAAAACCATGGCGATAGTCAGGATGATAAGAAACGACGGCAGCACGGCACCCAGCACCGCACCGCACACACCCCGCCAGCCGCCTACTCGCCAGCCGATAAAGATGGCGGAATTGACGGCTATCAGTCCCGGAGCGGCTTGTGCCAGCGCAATCATGTTGAGAAACTCTTCCTCGTCAATCCAACGCTTGCGATCCACCACTTCGCGCTGGATGAGCGGCAACATGGCATATCCTCCACCGAGCGTGAAGGTACCAATCTTCAAATATGTCCAAAAGAGTTGGAGAAACATAGACCGTTCTGTCCATTGTCCATTGTCCATTGTCCATTAGTGAACGAAGTGAACGGTCCTTACTCCTTGTTCTCCCGGAGTTGTTGTTTCACGAACTTGGCGAGCATATTGATGGCGGCGTTGTTGTGTCCACCTTGCGGCACGATGACATCGGCAAAGCGTTTGCAAGGCTCGATGAACTGTTCGTGCATGGGTTTGAGCACTCGCTGGTAACGGTCTATCACCTGTTCCGCCGTACGTCCGCGTTCCTGGACGTCGCGTTTCATGACGCGTATCAAGCGGTCGTCGGCATCGGCATCCACGAATATCTTCAGGTCCATCTGCTCGCGCATGCCGGGTTCGCGCAGCGCCATGATCCCCTCCACGATAATCACTTCGCGCGGCTCGATATGGATTGTCTCGTCCGAGCGCGTACACGATATATAGGAATAGATAGGTTGCTCGATCGGCTTGCCGGCTTTGAGCAGCGAGATATGTTCGCTGAGCAGTGTCCAGTCGAACGCATCGGGATGGTCGAAGTTGATGTTCTGACGTTCCTCGACGGGCACATCGCTGCTGTCCTTGTAGTAGGAGTCCTGAGGAATAACGACCACTTCGCCTTTCGGAAGGCGTTCTATGAGCTTTTTGACTACCGTTGTTTTACCCGAGCCGGTACCGCCCGCAATGCCGATGATAAACATAAAGAGATGTACGATTTACAAATGTACGATGTACGATTGTTTGTTGTTCGGGGTGCAAAATTACTACAAAATAATCAAATATGCAAGATTTTGGGACAAAAAATGAATT